>NZ_JAUBVE010000128.1:0-8955 GCF_036705715.1 Microcoleus sp. AT3-D2
AATGCTAAAACTTCGTTGTGCTTACCTCAACGACCTCTTGGCTATTTGAGGCTTTTGCAAAACCGGGATGCTCCCTAGTAAATCGGCAGCTACAAAAACGTTTGGGTCATCTTTAAACAGCGATTCGCAACCTTCTTTGATTTTGACAATTAATTCGTATTGAATTGTGCTTTCTGCCATTGGTTGACCGTCGCTGGAAGGATAAATGATTTCTTGGGTTGTGACTTGCATAGTCGTTGTCTCCGAGAAGTATCTAAGTTTAATTGTACTATTTATTCAGATAAGTCGGCGGTTGAAACCGCGTCTACACAAACCAAGTCCGCCTGCGCGGACTAAGAAATAATAAGAGTGTTTTTGATGCTGTAAGGGCGGGTTTTACCAACAATAATTGCCTAAAACCGACAATCTCATAAACCCGCCCCGCCCAAGGGCAAATCCCTATTATTGAATTAAGGCTTGAAACCGAGTATCCGATCGAATGCTATCAAAACCCGAATCAGTTTTTGCCAGTTCTCGGTATTTGTCAGGATTCACATTGATGGCTTGCTGCAAATTATGAATCGCTTGGTCGATTTGACTCTGTAACGCATAGCAGCAAGCTTTATTATAAAATGCTGCGTGATGATCGGGTTGGATTTCTAAGGCTTTGTCCAAGGAGGCGAGCGCTTCTTCCAATCTTCCTAATGTACCCAGTGCAACGCCCCGATTGTCCCAGGCTTCGTGATAATCTGGTTTGATTTCTAAGGCTTTGTCGAAGGAGGCGAGCGCTGCTTCAAATCTTCCTAAATAAAGCAGTGTAGTACCCCGATCGTACCAGGCTTCGTGAAAACCTGGTTTGAATTCTAAGGCTTTGTCGTAGGAGACGATTGCTTCTTCCAATCTTCCTAAGTTACCCATTGCAGTGCCCCGATTGAACCAAGCTTCGTGATAACTCGGTTGGATTTCTAACGCTTTGTCGAAGGAGGCTATCGCTTCTTCCCATCTTCCTAAATTACCTAGTGCAGCGCCCCGATTGCTCCAGGCTTCGTGAAAATCTGGTTTGATTTCTAAGGCTTTGCCATACGAGGCTATCGCTTCTTCAGATCGTCCTAAATTACCCAGTGCAATGCCCCGATTGCTCCAGGCTTCGTGATAACTCGGTTTGATTTCTAAGGTTTTGTCGTAGGAGGCGATTGCTTCTTCAAATCTTCCTAAATTACCCAGCGCAACGCCACGATTGTACCAGGCTAGGTGATAATCTGGTTTAATTTCTAAAGTTTTGTCGTAGGAGGCGATCGCTTCTTCCCATCTTCCTAAATTACCCAGCGCATTGCCACGATTGTACCAGGCTTCGTGAAAATTTGGTTTGATTTCTAACGCTTTGTCGCAGGAGGCTATCGCTTCTTCAAATCTTCCTAAATTATCCAGCGCAACGCCACGATTGTACCAGGCAAGGTGAAAACCTGGTTGGATTTTTAAGGCTTTGTCGCAGGAGGCGAGCGCTTCTTCAAACAAGCCTAAATTATTCATTGCATTGCCCCGATTGTTCCAGGCTTCGTGATAATCTGGTTTGATTTCTAAGGCTTTGTCGTAGGAGGCTATCGCTTCTTGAAATTTCCCTGAATTACCCAGTGCAACGCCCTGATTGTAATAGGCTTCAGGATCGGGTTTCATTTCTAAAGCTTCGTCGAAAAAGGCGGTTGCTTTTTCAAACAAGCCTAAGCCTAAATTATACAGTTCATTCCAATCCATTATTTATCACCTCATGGCTCAAATTGGGCAAGACTCTCTTGAAATTGCTTAATTCCTTTAATCAGCCGAGGAAAATCTTAATAATCTTAAAGTATTCTTTGCAAGTTCAATGTTGATACAGACTAACACAACACAACTAAGCTGACAATACCTGAGCCGCCGTCAGCACTAATTCGGGGAAAGTGGGCGAAACAATTTGTTCATTATCTGTAAACTGAGTAAGTTGATATTTGCCTTCAGCATTTAGACAAAACACAAATACCGTCGGAATTTTAGAGTTTCCCAAATACTCTCTTTTTCCAATTGCTAAATAATCAATAATCCAGTATTCAGCAATGCCCAAGCGTTCATATTCATCTAGCTTGTCAACATAATCGTCTTCCCAATTAGTTGATACTACCTCGACATCTAACTGAAGCGGCGATTCCATTGCAGCATAAGCTTTGCGTTCAGCACGCCACAAAGTGCGATCAATTACACTCACATCAGGAACTCGTCCTTGTTCCGTACCTTCTTTTGTGGTAGTTTTAATCATGATGCCTCGTTTTACTACATAGTTGAGTTTCAGCCGATCGCTCTCTTGATAAAAGTGTCTGTCTGTAAATTCACCAATATCATCATGATTTCTGGTAATTGCTATTTTGACAATTTCTCCGTTCACCAATTCTTAAAGACTATCTTCCGGGCAAATTGCAATAAATTCGTTAAAAATTCAATTAGTGTTTTGCGGTGGCAATCATGTTATTTAATTTGAGCCCAACTTGACACTAAATTACTAAATAACTAATAATTATTAGGGTGCGCCGAAGAACCCCTTACTGATAATTCGTTGGTGGGGGCGGGTTTTTGAGATTGTCGGTTTTAGGCAATTTTTGTTTGTAAAACCCGCCCCTACAGCATTTATCAGGCTTGATATTTTTTCAGAATAGCAACTTTTTCGGGGAAGATTTCGATCGCCATTTTGTCATCATAACGAGTCGCGAGCGATCGCCTCACCTCGCCCAAAAACAGCGGCTGCGACAACCCAGGTTCAGGATGTACAACTGTACGAACCCGGATTGTCATGTAGTCTCTGCCCCGCCCAGAGCGCCCTGGAGAGTACAAATCCGCAGCCGCTTGCTGCATCGTTGCTTCTAATTCCGATTCGGTGATCGTAGGTGGCACAGTAACTACTGTTTGAGCGCCGCCTGTATCGTAAACTAAAGAATAGCGCACCGCACCAGGAATTTCTGTACGGGAAAACAGTCCCAAACCCAGACCAAATATACTCGCAGCAATTACTCCCATAAAGCTTGTCACTCCTACCAATCGGAAGCGAAAACCCCATTTGAAGATAAATGCTATAACTGTTAAAATAGCTAAAGCTACTGTCAGAATTCCCGCCCATTGGGCGTACATTAAAAGGTTAGAATTTACGTTCATTTGATGATTTGTTGACTGTTGACTGTTGACTGTTGATATTAGTTACCGATACCCAATGCCCAATGCCCAATGATTAATTAAGCGTTTCGGGACACAAGCAGATAAGTCATCATATCGCCTTTCCCCTTCACTGGAATCACGCCTCGCTCCTCAAAAACGTACTTACCCCGCAAGCGCTCGTAGGTAGCAACTGTCACCTGAATGCTGCCGGGGACGCCTTGAGATTCCATCCGGGAAGCTGTATTTACAGTATCTCCCCACAAATCGTAAGTAAATTTTTTAGTACCGATTACCCCAGCTTCCACCGGGCCTGTGTGGATGCCGATGCGGATGCTGAGCGGCTGACCTCCCTTGGTACGGATCTTAGTCATTGCTGCTTGAATTTCCAGCGCCATTTCGGCGATCGACTCGGCGTGATCCTCGCTGGGCGTCGGCAAACCGCCAACCACCATATAAGCATCGCCGATCGTCTTAATTTTCTCAAGTCCGTAGCGCTCGGCCAACTCGTCAAAAGCCGAAAAAATCTCGTTGAGCAACTCCACCAACTGGGCCGGCGATAAATGAGACGAAAGTTTAGTAAAACCGACCAAATCGGCAAACATCACTGTTACCTCGGCGAAACTGTCTGCGATCGTAATTTCCCCGTGTTTCAGGCGCTGTGCGATCGCCTTCGGTAAAATATTTAACAGCAAACGCTCGGACTTTTCCTTTTCCTGGGCCAACTCATGTAAATACGCCTGTTCCTTATCCCGCAGCCGCTTCTTTTCTAAACAAGCGCTAATCCGAGCCTTGAGCAATACCGGATTGAACGGTTTAGAAAGATAATCCTCCGCCCCCAACTCTATACACCGGACGATACTGTCGATATCGTCCACCGCCGAAATCATAATCACCGGGATGTAGCGCAAATTCTCGTCCGCCTTCAGACTTTCGAGCACCTGATAGCCGTTCATTTGCGGCATCATAATGTCTAGGAGAACCAAATCAAAAGGAACGCTTCGCAACATTTCCAGAGCTTGGAGACCATCTTCAGCAACAGTCACCAGATGGCCTTGACGCTGAAGTCGGCGGGCCAGCAAATCGCGGTTTACCTCATTGTCGTCAACAACCAGCACGCTGCCCTCGTCACCTTTCATGTCAGGGCCTCTTTCAGAAGAGTTTCAATTTTACCCAAAAGTCGGGGAAACTCGACCGGTTTAGTGTCATAGTCATTGCAGCCTGCAGCCAGACACTTTTCACGATCGCCCGCCATTGCGTGAGCCGTCAGCGCAATCACCGGAATCCTGCTAGTTTCAGGAGCCGCCTTAATTTGCTGCGTTGCTTGCCACCCGTCGAGAACCGGCAGACTCATATCCATCAAAATCAAATCTGGTACTTTCGCGAGCGCCATCGACACTCCCTCAGCACCGTCAACAGCAATAAAGACCTCGTGTCCCTTGCGGGCCAGACGCCTGGAAAGCATATCCCTGTTCATTTCGTTATCTTCGACCAACAGGATTTTAGCCATTGGTGTTCTCCTTGCCTTTCGAGTCGTACCTGCGATCGAACCTGTTATTGACTATAGAGCGAACATCGCGCAATAAACTATCGCAACTGTAGACTCCCTTTTGTAGCACCCGCTCGACGTAGCCGTTTAGCTGCTGGCTTTCGGCCGATGTCAAGTCTTTCCCCGTGATCACAACAATCGGTATAGGATCTCCCGAATGGGATTTGCGAAGTTCCCCGATCAACTCAAAACCATCCATTTCTGGCAACATCAAATCCAGTAATATCAGGTGCGGGCGAGCAACTTTTAGCCGATCGAGAGCAGCGCGTCCGCTGTCAGCTTCCGTTACTGCCCAGCCTTGTGTTTCTAGTACGCATCGCAGTATTTCGCGCGTGGCAACGTCGTCTTCCACAATTAGAATCTGACAAGTCAAATTGTTACTTGCAACGCCGTCTTGGTCGCGTCGGTACTTGTTCAACAAGGCAGCCAGCCGTTTGCCGTCCACTGGTTTGGTGAGGTAGTCCGAGGCACCCAATGCAAAGCCGAGGCTTTTGTTGCCCACAAAGGATAGCAGGATTACGGGAATTTCGGCAAGGTCAGGATCTGCCTTCAGCGCTGAGAGTACCGCCCAGCCGTCCATTCCGGGCATGATCACATCCAGGGTAATGGCGTCTGGCCGTAGTTGTTTAGCGAGCCGGAGAGCTTGCTCGCCACTGCCGGCGACTTCTACGTGCAGTCCTTGGCGACTGAGGGCGCGCTGGATTAAATCCCGCGAGATCGGGTCGTCGTCCACTACCAGCACCGTGCCGACAGCGGGGGCGTCCGGAGGGCTAATGCTGTCATGGACTTTGTTGGGGATTTCCGGCTGTTTGATGGCTTTCGGCAAGAGCACGGTGAAAGTGGTGCCTGCGCCCAAGGTGCTGCTGGCCTCAATGCTACCGCCCATCATCTGACAGAAGCGCTGGCTGATTGCTAGTCCCAAACCGGTGCCACCGTACTCGCGGGTAGTCGAGGCATCAGCTTGGGTGAAAGGTTGGAAAACTCGCTCCAATTGCTCTTGTGTCATGCCGATGCCGGTGTCGGCGACGCGGAAACTTAAAAATTCGGAGTTGGAAATTAAAATTTGGGAAGATTCCTCTTGATTTTTCATTTTTAATTGTTCATTTTTAATTCTTTCCACTCCGATCGCAATTTTCCCGTTTTGTGTGAACTTGGCAGCGTTGCTGAGCAAGTTAAGCAGCACTTGCCGCACTTTTGTCATGTCCGCGTGCATGGTGTCGAGGTTGTCTGGACAGTACACTTCTAGGGTATTACCATTTTTCTCTACCAGCGGCCAGGCCGTGGCAACAGCACTTTCAATTAAAGTATGGATGTCGAAGGTTTCTAAGTAGAGATCCATTCGACCTGCTTCAATTTTAGAGATATCTAGGATGTCGTCGATCATCGACAGCAGGTGTTTGCCGGCGCTGCTGATTTTTTCGAGGTCGGGGACGAAAGCTTCATCGCCCAATTCTTCGGCTTCTTCTTGGAGCATTTCGCTGTAGCCGATGATGGCATTGAGCGGCGTGCGAAGTTCGTGGCTCATGTTGGCGAGAAATGTGCTTTTTGCCCGGTTGGCTGATTCTGCTCCTTCTAGAGCCAACTGCAAGGCGGATTCTGCCTGTTTGCGATCGGTGATGTCTTGGGTTGTGCCTTCGTAGTACAAAACGCTGCCGCTTTCGTCGCAGATGCTGCGGGCGTTTTCGGAAATCCAGATCGTGCTGCCGTCTCGGCGGTATACTTGGGATTCAAATTTTGACACTTGATGGCGCGCGCGCAATTGGGCCATAAACTCGGCGCGCCGATTCGGGTCAACGTAAAATTGGCGGTTGATATCTGTGAGTTCGGCTAGCATTTGGGCACAGGATTCGTAGCCGTAAATCTCGGCTAGTGCGCGATTGGCGCTGAGGTAACGCCCGTCTGGGGTGGTCTGGAATATGCCTTCGACTGCGTTTTCAAAGATGCTGCGATATTTTGTTTCGGATTGTCTCAAAGCTGCTTCTGCTCGCTTGCGCTCTAGGGTATTGGCGAGCATTTCTCCTACCATTTTTAGCTGTGTGGATATTGTGGATATTTCGGTTGCTCGACCTGCTGTTTGCTTTAAGCCATCGAATCCGAGAAATCCTACTAGGTTTTTACTACAAATTAGGGGAATAATTATCAGTGATTGGATATTTTTTAGCGGTTTTTGGGATTCTAAATTATTGAGGGAAGCGCCAATCGAAGGTATTGAGGCGGTTGCTGTTTGATTGACTGTTTGGGATGGGGAGTCTGTCTGGAATTGGGCTGAATTTTGACCGATAAAATATGCAATTTCGGCGATTGCTGGGGGGGGGAGTTCGCCGATTTCTGCAATATAAACGCATTCGGCGCGATCGAGTTTTTCTGCGATCCAAGGGATTTGTGCGATGTCTATTGGTTTGTCGGTGCTGTCTTTGACTGCAGGAATGCTTTCGCCACACCACTCGTAGGTTTTGTCGGCGCGGGTTTTGTCTTCAGATAACAGGTAGATGTAACTGCGGTCAAACCCGCTCAAAGTGGCGATCGCTTCCAGGGTTCGATCGATGCTTTGATCTATTTCTGATAAGGGCTGGCTGATAAAATCGGTTGACAAACGGGCAATCAACTGAGCTAATTCTACTCGATACTGCAAATATTGTTCTTGTTTTTTGAGTTTAGTAACGTCTCGAAAGCTCCAGACTCTACCGACTGTTTTCGCTCCGACTTTTGATGGCAACGAATTTAATTCCAGAATTTTTCCGTCTTTAAATTCTAATAATTCGCTGATTTGAGTATCTGAATCTGCCGACACTTTAATCACGTTTTCGAGAAATCTTTGCGGGTATTTTAATTGTTCCCTGTCGAAGGGTAATCCTGTTTTGAGCGTGTTTTTGAGTGTGCCGAAGGTCGATCGGCTCAACTTTCCTTGGCTGGCGGACAAACCCCACATCTCTAGAAATTTCTGATTATAATCACATATATTGCCGTTTCTGTCAACTGCCAGAATTCCTGCATCTGTAGATTTTAGAACTGCTTGCAGTATCGAGAGCGATTGCTTGTGTTCTCTAATGTCAAAAATGTCAAAAAACACCAAGACTGATATTTCGCTGCCCTCAACTGCGGGATGGAAAAAATAGGAAACTGGTAACATCTTGCCGTCGCGACACAAAAACTCGTCGTCCCAGTTGTTGCAAGGTTGACCGGAAGCGATCGCCTCTTGTAAATCTAGTGTAGGTGCGATCGGCCTATCTTCACTCTTGCTTGGGAACTGTTTCGGAGCCGTCAAAACTTGGGATTTGTTGCCTTCCTTTTGCTTCCCGATGCGCTCTAGCAGAGAAACGCCTGCAAGTTCCGACTCTTGCCACCCCAGCAAGCGTTCTGCTTCTGGATTCAGCGAGATTACACAGCCCTTCGCGTCAAGGATACACAATCCCGCCCCCCAACTGTTGACACTCGCCTGCAGTCGATCGAATTCTGAAGCTGTTGGAGAGTCTTGAGGGGACTGGGGCGAGTCAGTTAAATCCTTTAGCACCACCGTCTCCGAGTTCCAGCAATCCTGCTGCTGAAGTTCTTGCTGACTCTGAACTCCGTCATAGCTACAACTTACCTGATCTAATAAAAGCTGCCACTGCTCAGCAGTGGGAGGAGGAGACTCGCCGACTAAACCGAGCTGTTCGAGTTGGCGCTGGAGGTGGGGGTGCATATTTTCTGGCGCTTTGTAGGCAACTTTCTACAGTATATCTTTTTAATTAATAGTATAATATACGTAGGTATACGGTTATGGGAAAAGTACGCGATCGCAATTTATAACAGGTTTTATTGAGAAACCGAGGGATTATCTCTGCTCTCCCAAATCTTTCAAACTGCGCTAATTATATTAATTCTCATAACTTTTAAGGGTTGTCCACAAACCAATACTCTGAATGTCTGCAGCAGCCTCAAAAATAATAATATCATCTTATCAAGTCAATACTCAGGAAAGTTTGGGTAACGATACTACAAGCTTTACAGGACAAGGATAATAAAAAAGTCGAATTAAATGCAAGCCCGGGGTGGATATGACATTGATTTAATTATCCACAGTCGATCAAAGTCAAGCGGGATCAGCCATTGTGCCATAGAAAAACTGCTCGGAGTATTAATCAAGTGAACTTACCCTCAAAAACTAGGTGGCAGTCCAAAAACGATCGCGTCCGCTTGGGGAGCATCCCGGTTTTGTAAATATCCGAATAAGTGTAAAATAGTTAAAATCAATAAAAGCGTCAAAAAAAGTCGAG
>NZ_JAUBVE010000129.1:0-8652 GCF_036705715.1 Microcoleus sp. AT3-D2
TAGCTAATTTAGGATGATTACATTTACGTCAAGGAGCTTAACTACACAGAGGCTTTGATTGTTTTCGGAGATGTCTAATATACTGTTCGCGATGCTTCTCCATGTATCATTCGTTGTGAATTTAACCTCTATGCCAAACTCGCCCAGCGATATATCAGGGAAGACATGAGGATGAGGTTCATAGTTAATGGTTAACCCCATCGACGCAAGCACATTTCTAACTTCGTCCTCAAATTGTTTGGAAAATGTGAACTTGCCACTTATTCTGATTGTTTGATTTAGTCGCTCTACAACTTCTGATACAATAGCTTCAAATTCATCAATATTCATTTGCTTCTTTAGTTATTTAGTGCAGCAATCACAGCCTTGCCAATATGCCAAGATAATACGGGTGGAACAGCATTACCGATCTGTCGCTCTGTTTCTCGGAGCTTAGACTGAAAAATAAACTTGTCGGGAAAAGACTGGATGCGTGCCGCCTCCCGCATGGAAATTCTCCTAGGCTGATTATAGTGAAACTGTATATTTCCGTGACATTCTGCCCGTATTGTGTAGCCCGGTCTGTCGGCTTTCAAGCATCTGCTCCCTTGCTCGGGGCTTCGGTTTGCTTTGCTCCAAATATGGTTAATTGATTCATCTTCTGGCATTTGCTCTAGATCGGCGATCGCTTGTTCAGATGTAATATGCTCGGCTTTTGAAAGAATTGGCCTTGGAGGTTCAAAATTAACTCCTGGCTGTGTGCCCACAATGAAAACTCGATCTCTAGTTTGGGGAACTCCAAAGTCTGCTGCATGATATAGTCTGTAATCTACCTCATAGCCAATGCTTGAAAAATCTGATATCACTTTTTCTAAAGATGCTTTGTTATTTTGCATCAGCAGTCCTTTCACATTTTCGGCTACAAATATTTTTGGTTGGAGCCTTTTTACTGCCTCGACCATTGCTTTATAAAGTCCACTTCTACTACCATCAATACCAGCCCGTTTACCATTGACGGATATGTCTTGACAAGGGAAACCACCAACAACTACATCGGCATACTTTGGCATAGTATCCATCAAATTCCAAATGTCACCACAAATTATTTTTTTGCCAAGATTATGCTTGTAGGTTCTGCAAGCAAACTCGTTGATATCGTTCGCCCATACAATATCTAAAGGGAGTGGTTTGTACCATTTTGCCAGAAATCTAAAGCCACCAGATAGACCTAAATCCATACCGCCACAACCAGAAAAAAGAGAAACAACTGTTGCTGGCTCTGGCTTCATGCAAAACGTTCTTTGCACTTGTTGCGAACCATCCAAAGATAAGACATCATCCAAGCTCGGCTTACCCACTCTTACGTCGCTTAACATACTTTTAGTTATCAGAAGTCCTGATGATTATACCGTTGTTGCGGTCTAATACATTTTTTAAGCATCATCGACCGCAAACATTTTTCAAACATTAAACCTGACTATTTATTGCCTCAGCAACAATAGTGCGGTGTCGGACTGTATTGCCAGTGATTGTCGGCTTTGCAAAACCAGAATCAACTAAAGCTTGCTCAATATCCAACCCAAAATACTGATCCAAATAAGGCTCCGTACTCTTGAGCAAAGTCAAAATATAAGGAGGCATTTTGGCATAAACTTCCGACTGAGGATTCATATCCATAATTGTCAAATGTCCGCCAACACGCAGCAAACGCCTCGCTTCCCGGAACACTTCTCTAGTAGCTTTCTGCGGTAATTCGTGACATACTAAACAAATAGAAACTAAATCAAAAGCAGCCGCAGGCAAACCAGTAGATTCAGCAGCAGCGTGAACCCAAGTCGGAGATTTTTGATTTAACAATTCAGATTCTCGCTGTTGGGAACGGTATTTAGCAACTGCTAAGAAATAAGGCGACAACTCCACCCCAGTCATCTTCGCTTCCGGGTAAACATCCCCAAGAGCAAAGGTACTCATTCCCACACTGCATCCCAAATCAACAATATCTTGGGGTGAAGAAGCAATTTGAGATTTGATGACTTCGTGATAGCTGGCGCGGAGTTTTGCATCGCCTTCTGCACCCGCTTCCGGCCAAATTCCCGCGTGAACTGTACGGGCGGCAACTTCTACTTCTGTAGCAGCTTCCCAACTCATATTGCCTTTTTCATAAGCGTGGAATGAAGTTAGATAATATTTCGGGTAAACAAGATCGGGATTTTGGACGCTGAGCAATTCTGCATCCCAATTTCGAGCTAAAAGTGCTTGGGCTTCTTTTCGCCAATGCACTCCGATTTTTTCTGCTCTTGTTATCATCATTTCCCGCGCTTGGTGCTTGGCTAGATTAGCCAAAGGTTTGATGGAGAGTACGCCGTTTACTAATCGCGATGCTAATCCTGGAGTTGTGTTAACAGCAGCAGTCATATTTTATTTGTTTCTATTTGGCGATAGTTATTTTACCACGGCACTGGATTCATAGTTCATTTTCGTGCTTTGACTGAAGCTTTAACTTCTTCCCAAGTCAGCACATTTTCAGGATTTGCTTCAGAATCATTAATTCGGCGATCGAGTTCCTGCTTTTGAAACTCTGTAAGGTCGGGGTGAACCTGTTCTGCCGCTATACTTTCCAAGATTGCTTGTACAAGACGAATCCGATCTTGAATGCTGAGGGCGACGATCTGATTTAAAGTGGCTGTGAAATCCATAAATTTTAGTTAAGCGTCATGGAGGTAATGAATTAGTACATCTCAAATATAGCGGACAGGGTTTTGTCCAACAAACTGAACATTGCAATTGACAATACGCCCGTCTAAAAACTTTACAACAAGCCTATTATCCTCTTTTCTATAGCTGGCGCTTCGGTCAAATATACCTTCAATCATCTGTGATCCGACAAAGTTTATAACTTGAACATGAGTAATTCTCTGAACCCTGTCTTCTGCAATAACCCAAGCCCCAGACTCTGACTTGGCAAGCAGATCTAGCAAATTATCATCTGTTCGGACTTGAAGTGTAAGTTTTGCCATGATGACTGTCATATGTAAGTTCGCTGCTTGGGAATTATTATAACTCAAAACTATTAACCGCTGGCATCCGTCAGAATTTAGACTTTTCTGGAATCCCTTTGCCCGAAGTTGGAGTATTTGATAGAACATTTTTAAATCAGGCTATTCAGGAGTTTGCTGTGAGTAAATCTATTGTGGAATTGGTTGACAATTTGCCCTCGGGTGGCGTCACTGTGAAGATGTTAAAATCTCTCGATTTTGTGGTTCCGGGGGAGTGGAACAATCTAACGGGTTTTGATAATACTATTCAAGCGCTGACAGGGGAAACAAAGCGCAAATTAGTTGGGAAAATTCGCGATCGCGCGATCGAGCTTTACGCTAACCCCAATGAGCCATATCAAGGCGTACTCAGGCTTTACCAGTTAGCAGACAGCGCCGACAGTGCGTTAGGTGCAACGGCTATGGCGAATAAAATCGGCGAAAATATCGGCTTTCTTTCCTTTCTCAACCGCCTCACTCCCAAAGCTGACACAACTCAAACGATCGACTTGTGCGTCAAAGTGGCGATCGAGCTAATTGCCTACTGCAAACTTAACAATATTTCTCTTGACAATGTGGGAAGCTTTGGTAATTATTTATCTCATTACAAAGGCGAATCTCTGATGCGGATGGCTGCTTTAGTTTGTGCTGACGGTTTAATTCCCCTTGGCCCGGACTTCATTAGAGTAGCACAAAATACCCTAGGCGGATTGAATCCTTCAACCTTGCAGCAAAACTCAACATTCCAAAATATCGGCAACCTAATTCCCGGCGCAAATAATTCACAAAAGTTCGGATTTCTGACAGCAAGTTTCGCCTCAGCCCAAGGTTGGATGAACAATTTAGTACAATCTCGCGGCTTAACTCCCGCCATAGTTTTAGGCCATCTCAAGCAATACATTGATGTTACCGATGACAAATTGGATTATGTCGCCGCGTTTTTAGACATGACTACCAATTATTACGAACATACGGGAATTCAGACGGTTGCTCGCCGATTGATCGATCGAGCTTATGCTGAAATAGCCTCTGGCAGATCCTAGAAAACTCGTTCTCAGGTGAGGGAACAGATCGAGGCAGAGCCTCTGGATGTGCGTTCCCAGGCAGAGCCTGGGGACGAGGGAATAAACCTGGCAATGTGAGTTAAAATAAGCTGATTATGTTTAGCAAACCTCTTTTAATCGCATTGTGAAAAACAAATCGCTTCCTTCATCCGTAACAGTCAAGCTAGGCAAATTTGTCTGGACATCAATGTGGCAATTAATGATGTCAAAACTAGCGCCGCCCGATCGCACCGGAGCATACATTCGCCCCAGCAGCAGTTTCCGCAACTTTGTCAGCACTGCACCAGACAACCCTCACGGGCCCGCTGCGGGACGGTATCGCCTCTTCGTGGGTACGGGATGCCCTTGGGCGCACCGCACTCTGGTGACGAGGGCGCTCAAAGGGCTTGAGGATGCGATATCCGTGTCTATTGTCTATCCCTCTGAAGGGGGAATGTGGGTGATGGAGTCGGAGACTTTTGGCTGCAACACGGTGCCGGAACTTTACCAGTTGGCTTTACCGGGCTATCAGGGGCGGTGTACGGTGCCGGTGCTGTGGGATGACTCGAAAAAGGCGATCGTCAATAACGAGAGTTCGGAAATTATTGTGATGCTAAACTCGGAGTTTAACGAGTTTGCTAGCAATCCTCAAATGGATCTTTATCCTCTGGATTTGCGATCGCAAATTGACGAGTGGAATGAGAAGATTTACCAATCGGTGAATAACGGCGTTTATCGCTGCGGTTTCGCGCAATCTCAAGCTGCTTATGACTCGGCTTGCAGTGAATTGTTTGCTGTTTTAGACGAGATAGATCGATCGCTCTTGAGGAGCCGTTATCTTTGTGGCGATCGGGTGACTTTAGCAGACGTGCGGCTTTTTACTACTCTATTCCGTTTTGATGCCGTTTACTACAGCTTGTTCAAATGCAATGTGCGCCGCATTCAAGATTACGAGCATTTGGGAGCTTATCTGCGCGATTTATACCAGTTACCGGGAGTTGCGGGTACTTGCGATTTGGAGGCTGTCAAGCGCGATTATTACGGCAATTTGTTCCCGCTGAATCCCGGCTGCATTATCCCCGCTGGGCCCGATCCGGCGAGTTTGCTCAAAGCTCACGATCGAGAAAAGATTGGTGTTATTTTGAAGTGAAATTCCGTAATATTTGACAATCAAATTTTAGAAAAAAGGGTGTAAGCATTGAGCGCTGCACCCTGTTAGTGGCTTCTAGTATTACCGGAAATGCTATTCGTTGTAGACGACAACGTTAGAACCAAATAGCCGCAGGTCAATAACTGTAACAAGAAAATTATTCCTTGGTTCCTCTAAGCAAGTTAAACAAAATTAAAATCCCGACGCGAAGACGTGACATTGAAGCTCAGGTCAGGCACGTTTTTGACAAGAGCCAGCGTGTCTCCGCCCGTAGTTTGTATGAGCTTGTCATTGCCCTGATTGATGAGGCGATACTGACTGGCATTACCGCGCAACTGGATGTAGTCATCGCGGAAGTTGTAGTCAACAATTGTGGCATGACCGTTGCCCTGGTAGAACATCCCCTGACGGGTATTCCCCAGAACGAAGGTATCAGCCCCAGTCCCTCCTTCTAAGGTGTCGAAATCGGCTCTGTTGAAGCTGGCGTAGGCATCGAGGTAGTCATTGCCCGGACCACCGTTCAGGTAGTCGTTACCTGCTTCACCGTACATGGTGTCGTTGCCAGCATTACCAATCAAAGTGTCGTTGGTGCTGCGCCCGTAGAGGGTGTCATTGCCTGCCCCACCCGTGAAAACTGTGCCACCTGGAGGCGGGGGTGGAGTGGTAACACCGCCTCCGAGATAAACAAACTTCGTTCCCTGAAATTGCGATGGAGACAACGTGCGAGTGTTGAACGCTCCGTTCCAGCCGTAGTTGCCCTCAGTGATTTCAACCGAGCCATTGGAGTTGACTCGCTCGACAAAGGCTACATGACCATAGGGGTCTCCTGCACCAGTAGAATCCCAAACAATAAAGCTGTTGGCGCGAGGTTGGCTACTCCAAGAGCCAGCTTGATCGTCCCATTGCCCAGCGTGACCGCGAATCTTAGCACCTAAACCCGAGTTCGCATTAATCAAGCCTTTCTCGGCAGCTCGACCGAAAGCAAACTCAGTACACCACAGGAAGTTTCTGTTGGCTGGTACATTACTGGGATTGCCAAAAGCAGCGAAGGGGTTGACGGTAGAATTGGTGTAGTTACTTGAATTGAGATTGATACCAAAATCAGACGGTGAAGGCATGGATTTTCCTTTTTTACTGAATTGTTTTGTGTTTTTATAGGGAAATAGAATTCAAAGTTATGCGCTTCACCTAACCTATTTGTCACTTACTTAGTGTCGGGTTCATCGGTTAGCAAAATCTGTAACTGAACTCTATGAGAGTAGTCAAATACTGGTAAGCGCGATCGCTCATATTGTCTCAGCAGAAGGGTGATCATTCTCCACCCTATCTACTTATCTACTGCGATAGAAGATTAGCTATCATCAGAATCGTCATCATCTGATGACGAACTTGATGAAGCAGATAAACTACCGCTTGCTGCTGCTGCCGCCGCTGCTTGTGATACAGCCGCTGTTGTTGAAGAAGTCCACTCTGTATCGCCGACTTCTCCATTTCGCTGTTCTATCTGTTCTGTGCGTTCGCGATCGTATCCTTTATATTCTTCAGGCATTGCAGTTACTCCTTTTGTATTGAATTGAGTGTGGGGAAGTTTTTACTTGAATTTCCTTCCCACATTTCTAATATCTCAGATACAAATTGGCTTGGAGGCTCAGTTTAGCTCATCTTTTTAGCTCACTAAATGGCTCACTGCTTCTGTTACTGAACCAAAGTGAGCTAAAATTGGCTCGGAGCAATTTTAGGATAATGGTGAAGTATGGGTGATAAGCTGAGGGCATCAGAACAGGGACTAAAAATCCTTGACGAAGCTAGACGCAAAAAACGCTGGACTCAAGAAAAGTGGCGGCAAGCTGCTTTTACCTCAATCTCAACGTTGAAGCGGTTTTTGAGTGGAGACCGGATTTATCGAGATACTTTTATAAATATTTGTGAGGTGGTGGGTGTTAAATGGGAAGAAGTTGCGGAAGCTAAAAATGCTGAGGAAATAGAGCAAATGATAGCTCCCATCTCCCCTATTTCCCCTGACTCCGAAAAAAAGCTCATAGGAGATGAACAGACTAAAAGCTTTGCACTCCCTGAAAAAATTGCACCCGTTAGGAATTGGGTAGGGCGGTCGCACGAAATCGACACCCTCAAATCCCAGATTCTCGATCCAGACACTAGGGCCATTACCATCACCGCCGTTTGTCTCGTTGGTTTAGCTGGGATTGGCAAAACAACTCTCGCCAGTCAGCTAGTCCGCCAGTTACAAGCGGAAAACGCCCCTTTTACCGTTGCTGCTTGGGAAACTTTGCAATCGCCCACTGGCAGAGCTCCTCGATTTGATGGCATTATTGATTCCCTATTGCTCACTCTTTGCAATGGCGAAATTACACCCGCGTTCACTATCCTTAATGACTATCGTCAAAAAACTGATCGTTTGGTAAAGTTTCTTAAAGAAAAGCCTTGTCTCGTAGTGCTGGATAACGTCGAGACAGTGTTGCAAACTGGCAAGGCAAAACGAGCAGGCTATTTTGCTGATGAGTGTGCGGAGTATGCTTGGTTATTTCAGCAAATAGCAGAGACAGAGCATCAAAGTAAAGTAATGTTTACCAGTCGGGAAATATTAGCCGCACTGTCAGGACGAGAAACTCAAACATTGCCTTTAGGAGGATTAGATCAAGAGTCGGCTGTTGCCTTACTAAAAAATTTTAATTTGATTGCTACTCCAGACGAATTAGCAAAATTAGCTAAACGCTATGACGGACACCCTAAAGCACTAGAAATTGTTGCAGCATTAATTTTGAATGAGGCTGAATATCAGGGAAGTGTCAGCATATTTTTAAATGATGTTAACTGGTTACTTGTAAATCGTTTAGACCAACTCATTGACGAAGTAATTCAGCGCCTTAGTGAAGAAGAATTGATGTGTCTGAGCCAAATATCTGTTTATGAAACACCTCAATATGCGCTGTCAGTTGACGGAATTGCTGCTCAAATGTCTGAAATGAGCAAACGCGATGTCAAAGAAAACGTCATTGAGGCATTGAAACGTCGGCAACTGCTGGACTATAACCGAAATCATGAATCTTACCAAATGCACCCATTGGTAGAAGAAAAAGCTTCTCAGCTACTTAATCCTGAGTTAGCCGGTACTGCTCACCGTAAAGCCTGCCGCCATTTCCTTAGTATTGTTAAACCGGAAGCTGAATGGAAGGAATTTAAGGATGTTAAGCCTTTGCTGAGAGCGCACTATCATGCTTGTCAGGCAAAAGATTGGGATGAAGCTGCGAGAGCACTATCGAGAGCTTATGAATATCTGCGTCAACAAAGTCATTTTGATATCATAATTGATTGCTACACGAAATTAATACCTGAAAATTGGCAATCTGGAGCAGGGCTATTTCATTCTAAACAGCTTCTTCAAAACGTCTAGACCATAGCCCGCGAGCCGTTGTGCCTGTGCCAT
>NZ_JAUBVE010000130.1:0-7928 GCF_036705715.1 Microcoleus sp. AT3-D2
ACTAATTATGAAATGGAACCGAAAAATAAACAATAAAGGTAACGCGAGTTAATGCAGTTTAGATGTCGAACAGCTTATGATGACTGTTATCAACTCCTTTTGTTAAGCTTGATTGAGATCCTCTTACCCTGGCAATTGAATTGGGTTTTCCCCACGATTTCTTAAAGAGTTCGATGGTGCAAGATTTTGCCTTTGGAGGGGGACTGGCAAAAATTGATCGCCGACTTTAAAATTGCTGCTATCTTTTAGTCTGGGCGGGTTTACGTGGATATTTGGCGTTTGATTGCAGATATCGGCGAAGCCGCCCTTAGAGGGATGATTGACATTTGTGCTGTGGGCGCGAGGTTAAACTGACGCCCACAGCGCAAATCTCATCACCTTGGTTTCTTGCCACAGACTCGCGCAAAATCTTAGGTTTATCGTTGCGGTTGCCTGGTTTCTTTCGTATTGTTGAGACAGGTCTTCTTCGGTGAGTTTAACCCCACTCTATAAACTGTCAATTGTTAATCTATCGGAAGTCAGAAATGTCGATTAAGTTTCTGTATATTAGGATACAAATTTACCAAATTAGAGATCTGATGAGTTAAAAAAAAGCAAGGTTTGTCAAATCAAAAAGCAACATAAACTTGATGGCAAATTTTCTCTCATCTTCAAATAAAGCAATAAAACTCGCTCTTTTTTCACCCCGTACCTGCCAGTTAAGAGTCATTTTACAAGGTCGATCGGCATTTTAACGGCTTTTGAACCCAGCATGCAAGCTAGGTGTCTCCTGAGATAAAAGTCATCCTTCAGATAGAAGTTAGGGCAGGAAAACTGGGTTACATTTAACAACAATAGCAAGTCTAACAATATTAACTTATCTCTAAGTTTCAATTCTGAAAAAAGCAGATAAGCCTGTTTTTTCCGCAGCTAAACAGTTTCTTTGTTTAGCTCACTGAATGCGGCGCTTGCTTGTCAATAAAAGTTCTCAGATTTATGCTTGCGACTTTTAGTAAGACACTGCTGAGAAATATATCCTATTGACCAATTTTAACTGACAAATTTTCATTGACAAATTCCAGAGGCTAATATGTCGCTTCCAGAAAACTCAGTAAACAATAAGTATAGCAATAAAAGTCGAGCATGGGAGATCCGATTTACCTCTATAGATCCAGCCAAATCCCCCTCTCAATTCGCTCCCTCGCCCGCATTGCGCGCCAACTTATCAAAAGCTGATGCTTTAGAGGCACCAGATTTAGTTTGCCTGTCTCATTTGCGGTGGAATTTTGTCTATCAGCGTCCGCAACATCTCTTGAGTCGCTGTGCGAAAAGTCGTCGCGTCTTCTTTGTAGAAGAACCAATTTTGAGCGAAGCTACAGATTGGTGGCTTGATGTCAGCATCCACGAAAGCGGAGTCTGGGTAATAGTACCGCACCTGAGCGAAGGAATCAGCGAAGCAACAGCACAAACTGCTCAGCAAGCCATGCTAGATGATTTGTTTCGATCGGCAGAAATTAGCCAGTACATCCTCTGGTATTACACACCAATGGCTGTCAGTTTCACAAACCACTTAAAGCCGCTAGCTGTAGTCTACGACTGCATGGATGAACTGTCAGCATTCAAAGGCGCGCACCCGAATTTAAAAGCCAATGAAAACCAATTATTAAAGCGCGCCAGCGTAGTATTTACCGGGGGACACAACCTTTACGAAGCCAAACAGCACCAGCACCCAAACATTCACGCCTTCCCCAGCAGCATCGAAAAAGAACACTTTGCGACAGCCAGGAATCTTTCACAAGAGCCGGCGGATCAAAAAGACATTCCTCACCCGCGTTTGGGATTTTATGGCGTCATAGACGAACGCATGGATATCGAACTGCTGGCGGGCATCGCCCAAGCAAGGCCGGACTGGCATTTAGTCATCATTGGCCCGGTGGCGAAAATCGATCCGGCAACTCTGCCAACTAACCCAAATATCCACTATCTCGGCGGCAAATCTTATCAAGAACTGCCAGCGTATCTTGGCGGATGGGATATCGCAATGCTACCTTTTGCGATTAACGAATCGACTAAGTTTATTAGTCCCACAAAAACTCCAGAATACCTCGCTGCCGGCAAACCTGTGATTTCTACTCCTATCCGCGACGTGGTGCGATCCTACGGAGAAAACGGCTTGGTTCGGATTGCTAGCAATTCTGAAGAATTCGTTGCTTGTGCCCAAGAAATCCTCAGCGAAAGTTCGGACGTTCGCACCAAGTGGCTGAGCGAAGTAGACGCCTTTTTAGCAGACAATTCTTGGGACAAT
Source organism: Microcoleus sp. AT3-D2 (assembly GCF_036705715.1). Classification (NCBI taxonomy): domain Bacteria; kingdom Bacillati; phylum Cyanobacteriota; class Cyanophyceae; order Oscillatoriales; family Microcoleaceae; genus Microcoleus; species Microcoleus sp. AT3-D2. The sequence goes on from NZ_JAUBVE010000130.1 coordinate 2,285, forward strand.
ACCTGGGGCGAAATGCTGCGGTTAATCGAAAGTGCGATCGATGATAAAAGGCAGAAAGCCGAAGGCCGGATGAAAGTTTTAAGTTAGGAATGTTGAGGTTGAAGTTAAAGAGTTATACGTTACGGATTCAAAACTTAACACTCAACACTCCTCGCTGTATGTCCAATTACCAATTATTCCTTACCCTTACCCACAATCAGAGGTGTTTCAATGTTTGACTATTTAATCGTCGGAGCAGGATTTGCAGGTAGCGTCATTGCCGAAAGACTAGCAAATGAAGCCGGAAAAACAGTCCTGATAATTGATACCCGCAACCACATCGGCGGCAACGCATACGATCACTACGACAATCATGGCATCCTCGTACATAAATACGGCCCCCACATTTTTCACACCAATTCGCGCCAAGTTTTCGAGTATCTTTCACGGTTCACCGAGTGGCGGCCCTACGAACACCGCGTCCTCGCCAGCGTTGACGGTCAACTCCTGCCAATTCCGATCAATCTCAACACCGTAAACAAACTTTACGGACTGAATCTCACCTCATTTGAAGTAGAAGATTTCTTCGCGAAAGTAGCAGAACCAAAGGATTACATTCGCACTTCTGAAGATGTAGTTGTCAGCAAAGTCGGTCGCGAACTTTACGAGAAATTCTTCCGCAACTACACCCGCAAACAGTGGGGAATGGACCCCTCGGAACTTGACAAGTCAGTGATCGCCCGCGTTCCCACTCGCATTAACCGGGACGATCGCTATTTTACCGATACTTATCAAGCAATGCCGCTGCACGGCTACACTCGGATGTTTGAAAAGATGCTTTCTCACCCAAACATCAAGGTGATGCTGAATACCGACTACCGGGAGATTGAGGGTTTTATCCCTTACGGGGAAATGATTTACACCGGGCCTGTCGATTCCTATTTCAATTATTGCTACGGCAAACTTCCTTACCGTTCCTTGGAATTCAAGCACGAAACGCTGAACGTACCCGTACACCAAGAAGCACCGGTGGTAAATTACCCCAACGAGCATTTATATACTCGCTGCACCGAGTTTAAATACCTCACCGGACAAGAGCATCTAAAAACTAGCATTGTCTACGAATATCCCCAAGCTGAGGGAGACCCTTACTACCCGGTTCCACGTCCAGAGAATGCCGAAATTTACAAGAAATATAAGGCTTTGGCTGATGCAACTCCGGGAGTTTCTTTCGTGGGAAGGCTGGCGACTTACAGGTATTACAACATGGATCAAGTGGTCGCTCAAGCTTTGACAACTTACACACAAATTACTACCAAGCCGGTGATTGAATTGGTAGAAAATGTTAACGGTTCTGCCTCTAATGTAAGCTCCTCTAATGGAGTTGTCCCCTCTCGCCCAGCCGCAGCTTCTCTAGAAGTTGCTGCTGCCAACCACGGCAACAGCAACGGCAACGGCAACGGCAAATCTGCTAGCAAGTAGCTGGAAGCTGCGAGTTACGGGTAAAAAGGTAAGGTGCCCACGGAGCACCTTACTCGGTTTTCATCAAAAGTTATTTAATAATTCAAACAACCATTGAGGTAAAAATGAACGTTCTAGTTAAAATTGTTTTGTCTCATGAGGTTTTGGAAAATTCTCAATTGGCTCAGTTTCAGAAAGAAATACAGCGCCTAATCGCCAGCGGTGGCAAAATTATTATGCTCGATTTCTCAAAAATAAATTTTCTGAAAAATTCCGAGTTAATGGCGGTAGTCGCGCTCGTGAAATTAGTTAGAGACAGCCAATGTATACTTTTGATCTCTGCCATGAGCGAACAAGTTAGAATTCTATTTGAACTCACGGGACTACAGCAAATATTTCATTGTTTGCCGTTTGCCGAAGAATTTTCTCTCAAAAGTGAGCTAACTGAACCGTTAGGAGGTTTGCAAAGTCTTGCTAGCTAGAGGGAGAGAGGGAGAGGTGGAGAGTCGGTGATAGGAAAAATATTCCTGGTTTTTTCTTCTTTCTTGTGATTAATGAGTTCAGCACAAGAGATCCTTCAGATGAGGCTGTTTTAAGGTGCAGAACTTTTGCAAATTAATCAGCAAAAAACTTGTCAAAGTCAGGGTAATTGTCGCTAACCTATAAATATAACTTTGGGTAGATGTGCCGATGAGTTGGTTAGGTAGAGAACTAGAAAATTGCGAGATAGAAGAGTCTGCAACTCTTGATAGTAAGGTGACAGTTCAAGGACGGAAAACAGGTTATCCGCGCCCCCAACTGCGCCGGAGCAACTGGATTTGTCTCAATGGTCAGTGGAGGTTTGCTTACGATGACGCGGGCCACTGCGTGCAGCCGATCGATATTTCTGAGTGGACTCACACTATAGAAGTGCCGTTTGCTCCAGAATCGGCAAAAAGCGGGATCGGCGACACGAATTTTCACGCCAACTGCTGGTATGAACGCGAATTTGACATACCTCACACAGAAGGCAGAGTTCTCCTCCACTTTGGGGCCGTAGACTACCGCGCCCGCGTCTGGGTGAACGGTCAGTTTGTCATCGAACACGAAGGCGGACACACTCCTTTCACTGCAGACATTACAGCAGTTGTGAACCTCAACGGGCCGCAGCGGGTGACAGTCTGGGCCCAGGACGACCCGCAAGGTTTGGAGCAACCGCGTGGCAAGCAAGATTGGCAAATAGAGCCACATAGTATTTGGTATCCGCGCACGACAGGCATTTGGCAGACAGTGTGGGTAGAATTGGTGCCTCACACTTATATCGAGCGCATCCGCTGGACTCCCCAGTTTGAACGCTGGGAAATCGGTTTTGAAGCGTTTGTCGCGGGCGATCGCCAGTCGGGAATCCAGATTAAAGTTAAACTGTCGATCGGCTGTCTGCTGCTGGTCAACGACACCTACGAAGTCCTCAACGGCGAAATCCACCGCCGCATCGCCCTCTCCGATCCTGGCATCGACGACTACCGCAACGAATTGCTGTGGAGTCCCGAAAAGCCGACGCTAATTAACGCTCAAGTGCAGTTGTGGGCCGACGGCAAACTGCTCGACGAGGTTAAATCTTATACCGCCATGCGGACGGTCAGCATCCAGCGCGATCGTTTCATGCTAAACGGCCGCCCCTACTATTTGCGACTGGTGCTCGACCAAGGTTACTGGCCCGACACCATGATGAGTGCCCCTTCCGACGAAGCTTTGCGGCACGATGTCGAATTAGTCAAAGCAATGGGTTTCAACGGCGTCCGCAAGCACCAAAAAATCGAAGACCCGCGATTTTTGTACTGGGCTGACGTGCTGGGGCTCTTAGTTTGGGAAGAAATGCCCAGCGCCTACCGTTTCACTCCCAAAGCCGTGCAACGGCTGACGCGGGAGTGGACGGAAGTCATCGAGCGCGACGCCAGCCACCCCTGTATCGTAGTCTGGGTGCCGTTCAACGAATCTTGGGGAGTTCCGAATTTAGTCGAAGCGGCAGCCCACCGCAACTACGTGCAAGCGCTGTATTTCTTGACAAAAACCCTCGATTCGACTCGCCCCGTCATCGGTAACGACGGCTGGGAAAGCATCGATACCGACATCCTGGCGATTCACGACTACGACAACAACCCGCAAACCCTAGCCAAGCGCTACGGGCCCGAAGTCCAGCTAGCGGATTTGTTCGATCGCGGGCGTCCCGGCGGGCGAGTCCTCACCCTCGACGGCCACCCGCACCAAGGACAGCCCATGATGCTGACAGAATTCGGTGGCATTGCCTGCGCCGGCCGCGAAAACCCCGATTTTTACAGGGTTTGGGGCTACGTGCGCGCGTCGGACACGATCGAACTGCAAAGGCGCTACACCGCGCTGTTGAAGGTGGTAAACCGAGTGGAAATGTTCAGCGGATTTTGTTACACGCAGTTAACCGATACTTTCCAAGAAGCTAACGGTTTGCTGTATGCCGATCGCACTCCCAAGTTTCCCATAGAGGTGATCGCAGCGGCAACTCTCGGCTGGGATATTCCCGAAGAAAGTTCACAGCCGCAAGCTATTACTCAGTGCTAATTGGTGATTTGTCAAGACAAAAGTAAAAATCTGAGATTTTTTTCTGATTTCATTTTGACTTTTTGCCGATGCATATACTTCTTACAAAAATACCGTTTGTAGTAAGGACTTTAGTTTTTTATGATTGAAATCTAAGGAATTTAGTCCTGACTACAAACCTGAATGCCCCATTACCCATCCGATTGATGTTTCAAAGTTTTTTCATGGGCGGATTTGAATGTTCCACCCACAGAGTGCAATCTGGAAAACGCCTCGATGTCACAGCCGCCACCGGTCACGATAAATTTGCAGCAGCCGACTACCAACGCTTGCAACAGCAAGGCATTTACACAGTCCGCGAAGGTCTCCGCTGGCACTTAATTGAACAGACACCCGGAAAATACGATTTTTCCAGTTCCCTGCCAATCATTCGGGCCGCCCGCGACATGAAAATGCAGGTAATTTGGGATTTGTTTCACTACGGCTGGCCAGACGATATTGATATTTTCAGTCCCGAATTTGTGTCCAGGTTTGCAAACATGGTGCGCGCTTTTATGGAAGTGCTGGCGAACGAAACCGACGAAACACCTTTTGTAACACCTGTCAATGAGATTTCATTTATTGCTTGGGCCGGCGGCGATGTCGCCTACATCAATCCGTTTGCCAAAGGGCGGGGAGACGAGCTAAAAATCCAGTTAGTCAAAGCTGCGATCGCAGCGATAGAATCAGTTTGGGAAGTCAATCCCAGCACTCGCATCGTTCAAATCGATCCCACAATTAACATTATTGCCGATCCTGACAAACCGGAGGATCGGGACGCAGCAGAAGGTTATCGCTTATCTCAATATCAAGCTTGGGATATGTTGGCTGGACGTTTTCGCCCGGAACTCGGCGGCAAGGAAAAATATCTCGATATTATTGGGGTGAATTATTACGATCGCAATCAGTGGATTCACAATGAAGACCCGATGAAATACACCGATCCGCTGTACCGCCCGTTTCGCGAACTGCTGCAAGAAGTGTTTGAGCGCTACCGCCGCCCTTTATTCATAGCAGAAACAGGCACTGAAGACGATTTTAGACCTGTCTGGTTTAATTATGTGTGCACTGAGGTAATGGCGGCGATGAAAGCAGGAGTTCCGATAGAGGGAATCTGCTTGTATCCGATTGTTAACCATCCGGGTTGGGACGACGACAGGCACTGTTACAATGGTTTGTGGGATTATTGCAATGAATCGGGCGATCGAGAAATTTACCAGCCTTTGGCGGATGAATTGCAGTTTCAAAGGCAGCAGATTGAACCATTGCTGAAGTCGCAGGATTGATAGCTGCGATCTAATTCTGTAGGGTGCGCTGCGGCGCACCTTAAGCTATTAATCTAATTAGGGCTTGCTGGATAAGTGCAGAAAGGTTACACGGCTTGGTTATGTGATCGCACGATCAAGAAAAGTGTGCAAAATAAACAGGTAAAATAGTACAAAACCTTTGCATCACCACCTGCGAACGTGTACAGAAAAGCTGAGCTTGCTTTCCCCTCACCCTCCGATTTTGAACTCCCCTCATGTGGAAGGTTGGGGAGCATCCCGGTTTTGTAAATGAGTAAAAGTATGATATAGTACAAAAATTTTCGCTCTCTACTATATAAAAGAAC
>NZ_JAUBVE010000131.1:0-7888 GCF_036705715.1 Microcoleus sp. AT3-D2
GATCCCCCATATCCCCTACACAAGTAGTTACTTTTGTCAACTTTCTTGTTAATAAAGATGTTTATAAAGCATAGCTTCTTAAGGGGGGCTAGGGGGGATCGAATTCTATGCAGCCTCATAAAAAATTGGTATGAGTCCGCGCACCATTTCCAAAATTGTTGGGCGTGAAGTCGGTTTCGTCGGACGCTCAAACAATTTACCAATTACCAATTACCAATTCCCAATTACCAATTCCCAACTTGCGTTATTTCTGTTTTAGGACTACCAACGTAATGTCGTCAAAAACTTTCTGCTTGTCAATATGTTGTCGCACATCATCAATTACTGCTTGTCGAATTTCTTCAGCCGTTTTGTGGCGATTTTCTTTAGCCACTTGGCACAATCTTTCTATGCCGTAATACACTTTATTTATATTTACAGCTTCGGTAATTCCATCTGTGTAAAGCACTACTACATCCCCTGGATTAAGATGCACTTGAACTTGGGAAACAAAATCAGCAATATCTTCCTCTAATCCCACAGGAAAGCCGAGTTCCGTTGTATCGATTCGTTCGATGTTACCATCAGTACGGACTACAATTATTTCTTCATGTTGACCGCTGATGGTAAAGTTACTATCTTGATAATCTAACAAAGCCAAGGTCATGTTTCTAGACGAGTCGATGCGCTCGATATTGGCATAAAGCGTGCGGTTTAACACATCAAGAAACTTCACCGGATCGGTTTCGTTCATTTGTTGGAGAGTGCGGACGGCGGTTTGCGCCATAATCATTAATACGCCACTTTCTAAACCATGTCCCGTAACATCGCCGATGCTAATTTTTACCTTATCATTTTGGGTTAGCACGTCGTAGTAGTCGCCACCAACTTCATCGGCAGGTTGCATATATCCAGCTATTTCTAATCCTTTAATTTTATCAAGTTCTGATTGTTTGGGCAAGATCATTTGTTGCAATCGTTTCGTGACTTCTAACTCAGCACTGAGGCGGATGTTTTCGGCTTTAAGTTTGTTATTGAGGCTGCTAATTTCCTGGTTGGCTTGGGCGAGTTGAGCGGTGCGTTGTTGCACCTTTTCTTCTAAAGTTTGATAGAGACGGGCATTTTCGATGGAGATCGCAGCTTGGGCGGAAATGATGTTGAGGACTTCTAAGCGATCGCGCGTAAAAGCCCCCGCTGTTAAATTATTTTCTAGGTATAAGATGCCTACCAACTTACCTTGATTAATCAGGGGGCTACACAAGATAGATTTAGGTCGCTGCTGAATAATATACGGGTCAGATGCAAACCTGCTTTTATTCGTTGCATCATCGATCGCAAGAGTTTCTTGCGTGCGTTCTACATAATTAACCAGCGAGATAGGAATCTCTTGACTTTCAGTCGCTGGCTTGGAGATTAATTGACATCGTTCACCCGTACATTGAGCTTCAATTTTCCACTTACCTGCTGGGTCAGGTATGATGAAATAAAACTTTTCTGCTCCGGCGTTTTCCAGCAAGACTTGCATCAAATTCGAGAGTAACTTATCTAAATTAACTTCCCCTGAGAGCGCTTGGGAGGCTTTGATAATTGTTGATAAATCCAGAGCTTGTCCAGCACCTGAACTGGTGGTAGAAGTGATAGTGGTTCTGCTCTGAACAATCCTTTCGTCTCCTCCACTCGGAAGGCTGTTTTTCCTACCGACGACTGGTGCGAGTAATTCAGCATGGCGCTCTTCTAAATCTTTAACTTTTGCCTTGGCTCCCCAGCGAATATAGGCATAGTAAGCGTCAATCAGGTAGGTACGCGCTACTTTCTGACGACCTAATGCTAAATAAAATTCTGCTGCTAGTTCATTGGCGAGGGCTTCGTGTTGGACGTATCCATTTTCCTTGGCTCCATCTATCGCCAGGTCGTAATATTCCATTGCTGAGAAAGATTGCCCCAATACGCGGGCTTTTTCGGCCTCTACTAAGTCATACTTATGCCGGAAGTTTGCTGGGCAATTCTGCGCCCAATATTTCATCTTATTCTGATTTTCTACCACCCTGGTCATTGATTGTTCTTGCTCTGAGGCAGCAACATGGAAATATTGTGCCAGCCGAGCCAGAGAATCATAAAATGTATATTCGCTAAAGACCATCAGAGCGCGTACAGGGTCTACATATTTTGACGCTATTTTGGCATTTTCTACAGAGCGCTCATAATCTTTAAATAAGTAATAAAGCATTGTTTTAGCAAAGTATACATAAAAACTAGAGTTAATATTGTTGGTTTCTAAAAAACGGGGTAGCATTTCTGATTCATCAAACTTTTCACCCTTTAAAAGACATTTATCGTCAGATTTGCCAAGCAAATTTAAAACAACTTGAGCGCATATTTTAGTATAGTTTAGCTGGTATTCTCGCTGGCATTTCCTCATCATCTCAATATATTGGGTATGTCTTTCTGCAACATATTCCAGATGTTCCCCGCTAAAAAATTGATGTTCGCAGTAGAAAATAGCAGCATGACAAGCAAATTCTAGATCGCCCGTTTCCAGTCCGCTTTGAATTGACTGACGCAAAGGTTCTATAGTTTCTCTAACATACTCTTTCCAGAATCCGATAGCAGCAAAGTAGAGAGCATAGGTTCTAGATTTTTCTGTTTTAACATCTAACTTATCTAACAGATTTAAACTCAGGTTGCCAAATTTATATCCAGCATCTAGATCTGCCAAAGGGCCACATAAAAGCCAGCCCGTCATACCGTAGGCGTAAATTGATTGAGGTGAATTCCCGTACTGAATAGAGAGATTGACGGTCGTAAAAACAATGGGTAGACCCAGCCCGTTATTTAAAATAAAAGCTGCTGGCTGTATGTTAGTTAATATATCTATTGCCGCAATCTTTATCGGATCTGTCATTTGCGGAATGTTAATTAAATCGTCTATAACGATGTCTTTTGGAAGTTCTGGTAATAGTTTTACTTCCAACATTTCCATAACTTGCATTCCTGTATCTACAGCTAATTGCATCTCGTTTTGGGCAATATACATCTTAATTATTAAATTGTAAAACTTTGCTCGATCGAGTATGTTTTTAGATTGTTCTATCCCCTGGTTTGCCAATGCTTTTGATTCCTCGAAATTAGCGCTGAGATATGCGACTTCAACCGCGTCTAAATAAAGGCTAATCGTTAAGCCATAATTGCAATTCCAACTATCTGTGGCTAGAAGTTCTAGACCTACATTCAAATAATTAACAGCGGCTTCATACGCAGTCGCGGCCTTTGCTTTCTGTCCGGCGATCAGGTTTAATTGAGCCAAATCATCTTTTTCTGACTGATTAGTTAGCAAATCTGTGCCAAAATTCAGTTGGTTAACCAGAGCAAAAATATTATCTTTTCGCTCTTGCTCTGTTGTATTATTCAGCAGCAGTTGACCAATTTTCAGGTGAGTGGCTTTTTTCTCCGATTCTGGAATCAAAGAATAAGCTGCTTGCTGCACTCGATCGTGCAAAAATTTGTATTCAACTTTGATATCCCGTACAGATGCCAACTCTTCTTGGGCAAACACTAGAGGAATTTTGTAATTTTCAGACAGCGGCAGAATCAAACCTGCTTGCAGTGCTTCCCACAAATGAGCAGCCGTCGCTATGTTTGATTGTTCATTGACAATTGATAAAACTTCTAAGTTAAATTGGTTGCCGATACAAGCCGCTAATTTTAATAATTTCTGAGTTTTTTCTGGGAGTTTGCGAATATTTCTGGCAACCAGTTCAACGATATTGAAATCTGCGATACCAATTGCTTGGATTTGTTGAATATCCCACTCCCAGCGGTCTGTATCTACTTGATAAACCAGCAGATTTTCCGAGTACAGGGTTTTGAGTAGCTGCGTTAAGAAAAACGGATTCCCTTGGGTTTTATTAAAAAGTAATTCAGAAAAAAGTTTTATTTCGTCTGAATTTACGCTGGCATCCAGAGTGTCGGCGATTAATTGGTTGACGCTATCCAAAGCCAGCGCCTGAATGGTGATATTATTCACCACCGTTTCAGTTTCTTGAATTTTTTCTATTGTCTGAATTAAAGGATGAACGGGACTGACTTCGTTATCTCGATAAGCTCCAATCGTTAACAAATATTTGTTATCTGGGTCAGTGACTAAGAGTTGGATTAACTTTAGAGATGCCGAATCTGCCCACTGTAAATCGTCGAGGAATATGACTAGCGGGTGTTCGGGTTGACAAAAAACGCGAATAAATTGTTGAAATACCCGATTAAATCTGTTTTGGGATTCTGATGAACCCAGTTGAGGAACTTCAAGCTGTTTACCGATAATTAGTTCGACTTCGGGGATAACATCAATAATAACTTGACCGTTATTATCTAGCGACTTTAATAAGTTTTGTTTCCAAATAGCAATGTGTTCGGAACTTTCTGTTAATAGCTGACGAACTAATTCTTGAAATGCTTGGATTAACGCCGCATAGGGAATGTTGCGCTTAAACTGGTCAAACTTACCCGCAATAAAATATCCCCTAGCTGCTACAATTGGTTTATGAACTTCATTGACGATTGAAGTTTTACCAATCCCGGAATAACCGGAAACTAACATCATCTCGGTGGCACCGAGGCTGACTCGTCCAAAGGCATCTAGAAGAATTTGGACTTCGGTTTCTCTACCATAAAGCTTCTGGGGAATGAGTAATTGGTTGCCGCGATCGCGTTGACCGATGGGAAAATTTTCAATTTTTCCAGTTGTCTGCAATTGCTGCAAACAAGTTTCCAGGTCAAATTTTAATCCCGCCGCACTTTGATAGCGGTCTTCCGCATTTTTGGCTAACAGTTTCATGACAATATCTGAAACCGCTTGAGGAATTTCTGCTACCTCTTTAGGTGGGACTGGTTGTTTGGCAATATGACAGTAAACCAACTCCATCGGATCGGTGGTACTAAATGGCAACTGGTTGGTCAGCATTTCATAGAAAGTCACTCCCAAAGAGTAGAAGTCGGTGCGGTAGTCAATTGCTCGATTCATTCTCCCTGTTTGTTCGGGTGACATATAGGCGAGAGTCCCTTCTAGCAAGTTGGGATTGCTAATGCTTTGGTTTTTCAATTCCAAGCGCGATGAAATACTAAAGTCAGTCAGTTTTACTTTTCCGGTCGCTGGATTAATAATGATATTTGAGGGCTTAATGTCTTTGTGAATTATCGGTACTTGATGGAGATAGATCAAAGTTTCGGATAGAGCGATCGCTACCCTCAGCAACTCGGTTACTGACAGGTTATTGGCTGCCATAAAATGATAAAGGGATAGACCCCCAAAATCTTCTAATATTAGCGCAAAACTATTCTGATACTTTTCTAAGTTGTAAGTTTTGACAATTCCTTCACACTCTAAATTTTGAGTGATTATAAATTCTTGCCTTAAATTGGTGATTTGTTCAAGGCTAGGATAATCATATTTAATAATTTTAATGATAACTGGTTGTCTGTAACCATCTTTTTTAGCTCTATATACAACAGTCCTTACTCCATCGTAAATTTTTTCTATAATTTCGTATCCCGAAAGAACAATCATATTTTTACTTTCCTTTCTTGTTTGACCTTTTTAAATAGTGTCTATGAACCAAGAATCCCACTTCCAAAAGCGCGATCGCGCTTTTGGAAGGTGAGTTTCTTAATGAAAATGGGGGTACACCTCATTCTCAAACAGCTTCCTAATCTCTGGCTCGTTTTGATCGACTAGCTCCTGGTAATCCTGTTGCACTGGAATCTTGTAACTAGCTTGGCGCTTAGAAATCTGTCGCAACCATGCTGTATGCAACGTAAACCCAAACTTGAGTTTTGAACTATGCAATTTGCACAGGGGGCCATCTGACAGTTTGTTACCATTGAAAATCCAAATTTGATTTGTGGGTACCAAATTTTCGTCTTCAAAACAAACAGCACAGACGATGTAACCGTTTGTAGAACTTTCACCATCACCACGGGGTATGAACTGGGGTGATAGCGTCATGTAGCCACAAGGGAACTCATAGCGATCGGCAATCAACATCGACTTTGGGTGCAGCCTGAACAAGCAAGCAGGTTGACCCTTTTGGGCTAAGCGGATAACTTCTGAGAGCGGTATTAATCGGTACTTATAATCGTCGTACAGATCGGCAATGTATTTTGTCATCAAATCTGGCCACAGTCCAAACGAACTCCAGTAGACATTTTCTAGCTTTCCTGGAGTCAAACCTGTAGGGAGCCTATCTAAGTAGGCATAGAGATCGACAGCCCATGTGGCGTTGATGTCGGAGATAACTTGGGACTCAATCAGTTGTCCAGTCTCTCCATGAATTATGTAGCGCCCCATTCGTCCGATGTCAGTCTCATCGTGTTCCATACCATGCAGGTAAGGTGGCACGGGTTTGTGGGGTTTGGAGGCTGAAACATCATACTTCCTAAGCCATTCAGCTACTTGCATTCCACAAAGGTGGGCAACGTGGAGAGTGATATTGCCATTGGGATTATCATAGTCAACCAAAAAATGGGCAGCTTCGAGAGGAATTACCACTTTCTGGGCGACGACTTCAACTTCCTTATTACTGCTAGCTGGACGCTGGCCTGCTTTTAGATCTGCACGGCGCACGATATAAATATTAGAATCCGGCAGAGGCGGACGTTCTAGTAACTTTCTCAAGTGCTGATCTAGTTTTTTATTCTTCGGAAATGGGTTGTTGATTATCTGCTCCAGACCCATAATGAACGCGGTGTCCATCAGTACCACATAATCTTTAGTTACTCCTATCTGATGAATCGTTTGCTCAATTTTGACCGGCGTGCCATCTGGTAGCACTAGCTTCCATCGTTCCAGTTCGCCAACACCATCCCAGCAAACTACATAGGTAAAATCCTCCAATTCTTTCCCAAATATACTTCCAATGGAACTCATTAGGTTTTCAACTATGTCTCGGGAGAAGCCGAACACAGCACGGGAAATATCTTTCATGAAATCCGTTTGACAGAACCCCGTCAGTGCTACGATAATTTCCTCTATTAGTTGGGGAATTTCTTCGATCTCATAAACCCACTGAATGCCTTCTATAAAACTAGCCGCTGATCTGCCGTAATTAACTGTAAACATCTTACCTTCACCGGAATAATCAAAGGCAGGATGAGCCGTACTCAAAATACTTTTGCAAGGAAACTTCTTAGGATTAATTATTATGGGAATTTTGAGCTGGTCGAGTTCCCCCCGCCACTCTTTATTCGATCCAACTGGTGTTACCACTTCCAGGCTGTCTGTATCAATTTCATAAGGACGACCTGCATCATAAGTAACTAGCAAGCGATCGCAGGAGTCCGCAGCAAATTTCATGGGTAGAAAAGCTGTATTTAATTGATTACGCAGACCCAGAGACATAGACAACCGAGCAATGCCGCGATTGAGGAATTTATACTTTTCATACTCGCCTCCACGCTGTGTTGCTTTGTCAGCATAGTAATCTGGTGGCTTAACAAGGCAAGTCTTCACCCACACTTCGCCTGGTCGATCAAAATCAAGCCGATAAATCATGCCATCGCCATTCAACAATGAGTCTCCGTCTTTAAATGGGAGTCCTCCTGATTCAACAGTGCCGACTGGAGCAACAATAAAGACGTGACCTTGCAAGTCCTCTGGTAGTTTCCCCTCCATCTCCAATTGGATCCTCTTATCTAGTTCATCCCGACTGGCGGTCATAATTGACTGAGGAACGGCACAGCCCTCTGTTACTGCTTTGGTGTTGCTCTGAGTTGGTTCGCTCATGTGACTCTCCTGAGTTGAGGTGTGCTAATGGTAACAGTGCAGGGTTGGGTCGGATGCGATCGGGTGCATCTCACTTTGGCGAATGTGTCAAAAAAGAGTTAAAATGAAAAAGCTAGTAAAATCGTTAAATAAATA
>NZ_JAUBVE010000132.1:0-7723 GCF_036705715.1 Microcoleus sp. AT3-D2
TATCGCTCATGTTTGTGTGTAAAAAAATGTCTCTTATGTTCTTTTACCACATAATGTTACTATTTTGGAGATGTCTATTTGAAGGTATGCGCGATCTATCTGTTGAGCATATTTATTTGATTTTCGGAAAAATGGGAGGGGAGGCGGAAGTTAGATGGGGGAAGTACGATGACTGTGTTATCCATGTCAGAACCTCTCATGTTCCAAGGTTCGAGGTTGAAATGACTGCGGAAGAGAGCCTATTTGAGCAAATGGGTACTACCTATGAATCATTCTCTAAAGCTTCAGACGAACAAAAAATGACCTATGTAAGGGCTTACGCAAGAAAACGTCTTAAGCCAGGGGAACGACTGTGGTGGCTTGAGGAGAAAGAAGAACAAGAACACTCTTTACCTCTCCAAGTCAGGATCTATATGAACCTCGCTCAGAATGAGAAGCGTCAACTTCGTGCTGAGGCAGCTATACTATGCCCCCAAATAGTTAAGCCTTCGCGTGCTAAAGATAAATACTCCGATGCTGTAAGTTATATGCTCACTTATAGAGGGGTTCTCTGTCCGCAGGCTCGTGACCTATTTTCTGCTGGTAGCGTTGCACTAACAAAAGACGCATCTAGGGGCGGAAATTATCTTCAGAGAGCACTTGCTGATATAGAAAGTGAAATGCGAATTGCTGCTGCAACTCTAGAAGAGTCTCTGTTTGAGGAATATTGGGGAAGAATCGTGCTCATCGAAGAAAGAATTTCTATGTGGCTGGCTATGGCTGATAACTATGCAAGGGGTTGGATTCCTTCTGAAGTGCTATTTTTGGACAAAGTTTCTGACTGAGATGCTGCTTATTAAACGAACATTCTATTGAAAAGAAATTCTTAGCACACATACTCTGACACAAAATTAGCTGAGTATTCACCAAAATTGATTCGTCATAAATTTAACCTGACAGACGATCGAATTAACGCTGCTATCTATGTCTTACATTGAAGCAAACCGCGCTCAAATCGAAACAGAGTATCAACAGGTATTACAAACAAGAGCAGAAATTCGCTCCTATTGGGAAAATCGCAACCGCGAACGGTTCGATCGAATTGCAATGATGCCTCACAAGCCCGGACAAGAAGCTCTCTGGGCAAAACTTGAGGAGCAAAAAGCGAGATGTGTCGCACAGAAATAATGACTTTCCTAGTTGACTACAATCTTGACGGCTATGCTCTTCTTTTTCTCGGAATTTTGACAAAACTCGGCTGGTTTGAACTCGTAAAGTCTTGAGCAAAATGCCGTGAGACTACTTGCCGGAGCAGGTAAGATGTCCAGAGCGCAACTTAAACTTTGGTTAGCAATCTGAGATTAACATATCGCGCTATGCTATCGTAGATACTTTGTCGTACTCTTCACTGTGTTTTTGCACTGCATCCCAGATATCAACTTTTTGCTGAAGATTAAGCCACAGTTGAGGGCCATTCCCCAACGCTTTCCCAATGCGAATTGCCATATCTACTGTAATTGGTCTTTGACCTAAAACAATTTCGTTGACACTGCGACGGGATACACCAAGTATCTCAGCAAACCTGGTTTGAGTCATTTCAATATCTTCAAGCACATCTGAAATGACCTCGCCCGGATGTACTGGTCTTACTTTCCTCCCTTGAATAATGTCTTTTATGTCTTTCATGCAACTTTCCTTTCGGTTTAAGTTAAATTATTAGATTTTGTTTTATGGGCTAGTGATAATCTTCGAGATCTATATCGTATGCGTTGTTATCCTGAAATGTAAAAGTTATACGCCAGTTACCTGATACCTTTATTGACCAAGTTCCCTGTCTATCACCTTTAAGCTCGTGTAAATCATAGCCTGGTATTCTAATATCATCTATAATTATTGCTGTATCTATTACTTCAAGTCTTGCTCTTGTCCTTTTTTCAAGTTCTTTAGGAATTCCTTTTGCATTGCCTTCCCTCAATAATCTTTCTAATGCTTTATTTTTAAAAGTTTGTATCATGTGAAATAATCCTTCAATCAAGGCTGAATATCCAGTTCATAGCACTTATATATATTAATTAAAACTTTTTGTAACTTTTGAGATTACTTTATTAATGTAACCTATGAGGTTACAGATGTCAAGCCTAAAATGATTGCAAAAGCAAAAATCGCTCCAATCTAGTAACAGGGTTGGATCTGGGAGAACGAAAAAGTGCTCGTAGCGGCTGAGCTAAGCTGATGGTGTTGGCGGTCAATGACGCTCCAAAACTGGATTCGATCGCAATAGCGGTAGAATTAACACTTAGACAGCAGTCTGAGCTAGAAGATTTTGATAGAACCCTAAAAGAAGGACATCTTCATGAACCCAACAGCCCCCTCTCAAAACGTCATCGATTGTTTGCAGGTTATCTTGGATGCCACTGCATCGAAGAATTACGAGCTTTTTACTACAGTCGGTGATGCAGGCTACAAAGCGAGCATTACACAAAAAATGTTTGACGATGTTAGCGAACAGCTTGCTTCCCGCATGAAAAAGGGATACTCATTTAATTATTTTGGTGAGATAAAACAAGGTAATTGTCCGATTTATTTGTGGAAGCTGAGTTTTGAAGATGGTGGAGATGAATTTGTGGCACACATGACTATGAATGGAGACAAAGTTGCTGGGATTTTCATCGAATAACATATTTTTCTTGACCGAAAGCATCCAGGATACAAGCCCCCAGATTCATCCGTCCAGAAATAAAAAACCTGTATCCGATGAAACTTGCCCCCGGAATTTATCCGTGGGTTCAATTCTTCAATTCTTCAATTCTTCAATTCTTCAATCTAAAATCGATTGACACGGTGTTTCACTCTCATCTAACGCCGATCGCCCACAACCGTTAATCGGAATCGATCGGGCGGCACAAAGGTGATTCCCCGGCGCGCCGGACGAATTGGCCGATCGATATTCGATACAAACTCACGGGAAGACAGCACCGTTGCTAAAACAAGTTTCATTTCAAACAGCGATAACGCCATCCCGATGCAGCTTCGACTCCCGCCTCCAAACGGTAAAAATTCAGAGGCGGAAAACTTGCGATCTAAAAAGCGATCGGGATTGAACCGGGCGGGATTTTCGTAGGTTTCAGGGCGACGGTGCGCCAAATAGACACAGGGGATTAAAATCGTTCCCGGTTGATATGTATAGCCTTCGAGTTCGATCGTCCGTTTCACCTTGCGCGGCTGCGAAATTAAGGCAATTGGATAAACCCGCAGCGCTTCCTTGCAGACTGCTGTTAAGTAGGGCGACTGCGAAAGCGCGATCGGATCGGGATTCTCGCCCTATTCATCCAATTCCTTCCGCAACCGATCGAGGCATTCGGGAAACTGATGCAGCCAGTAAAACGCCCAAGTCAACGCCGATCCAGTCGTTTCATGTCCCAACAACAACAGCGTCATCAACTGATCGCGCAATTCTCGATCGCCGATGGATTCGCCGGTGTCGTAGCGGGCCATCATCAACACCGACAGAATATCCGTGCGTGACGAATCGAGAGAATGCGATCGCCTCTCGGCAATTTCCGCATAAATCAGCGAGTCAATCTGCGCCATCTGCTGCAAAAACTGCCCCCACAGACTCCAAGATCCCAAATTCTGCTGCAACGGTTCAAAGAAAAATTGTATCGAGTACAGCTCAGAGGTAATCGCGTCTAAAAGCTTGCTGAGCAATTGTTTCAGGCGTTCGTAGCGCTCTCCCGGCACTAATCCAAACACAACTTGCAAGATTACTTGCAGCGAAATTTCTGACATTTCTTCGCGGACTGCGATCGCATCTGGGGCTTTCCAGTCGATCGTCTGCTTTTGCGTCAAATCAACAATCAAATGCCCTTGACTGTGCAACTGTTCCCGATGCAGCGCGGGCATTAATAGCTGTCGCTGTCGCAGATGTCGCGGCCCTTCATTCATAATTAGGGATTCATTTCCCACCAGCGGGCGAAATACGTTGGTCACTTTGCCAAACTCAAAGGCATCGGCTAAGGTCGTAAACACCGCCTGAATCGCTTCTGGACTGCCCAGAAACACCACGGGGGGCGAAGATGGCCCCAACACGCGGGCGGTAAATGTATCGCCGTATTTGGCCCAGGAGCGATCAAAAAATGCGATCGGGTCAGCTACCAGCGAAAGCGTTTGGAACAAAGCAGGAGAACGATATCCGGTAGGCAGCGTCATTGAAAAACTGGCGATACACAATGTTTCTAGTGTATATCGATCGACCTTGCACCCTGAAATTTATCTGCGATCGATCGACATTGGGTAGAAACCGGGTTTCTGAGCGTAAGTTACACCAGAACTATGAATAGAACATTCGCTTAAAATAATCTTCAAGAACTAGGTAACAAAATAGATGAAAGCCAAAAAGCATCTTTTGATCAAGTTAGCTTCTGGTATCTCAGCATTTCTAGTGGTTGGCTATTTCGGCATCTCAGCTTATGCAGGACATACTCTTTCAAAGCCAAACAGATGCTTTGACCCTCTTAAAGCATCTGTTTTTGCTGTTCCTCCTGAAAATGTAACATTTCGTACACCTGATGGCGTGGAGATTGCTGGTTGGTTTATTCCATAAAAAGCAACAGATAAGGTATTAATTTTAGTACATGGATTGAATTCCAGTCGGACTTGTGAGCTTGCTGGAAAGTTTGCCGAGTTTGGTTCAGCTATGAATCAAAAAGGCTTTTCGATACTTACGATCGATCTGCGAGGACATGGGCAAAGTGCTGATTCTCGCTTCACCTTTGGAATTACAGAAAGGCGAGATGTTATTGCAGCAGTGGATTGGCTTAAAATCAGAGGCTTTAAGCCAAAAAAGATTGGGGTTTTAGGTTTTTCAATGGGTTCTGCTACTGTAATTGGAGCAGCAGCAGATGACTCTGACATCGGAGCAGTGGTCACTGACAGTAGTTACGCAGAGGTTTATCCAATTATTCAGAAGCATTGGCAGTCAGCTTCAGGATTACCTGGGATATTTCTTCTTTCTACCATGATGTTTGGACATTTGTTGACTGGATATGAGCTAACTTCTTCTAAGCCAGTGCAGGAGATAGGTCGTATTTCCCCTAGACCAGTTTTGATCATTCACAGTGCGATCGATCCTTATACGCCTATACAAAACGCTCGCCAACTCAGAGAAGCATATCCTTCGGCAGAATATTGGGAAACCAATGCGAAGAAACATCCAGAAAGCTACAATACGAACCCAAAGAGGTACGTTGACAAAGTTGCTGATTTCTACAATCGGAGTCTCAAGTAGGGCTGTATAATCCTGTCGAGAAGGCTATTTAGGCTTTCCCTACCGGGCGGTTCATAATCGCCGCACAAACAAACCAAAAGGATAATCAATCGCAGATTGTACGGCTAGCTTCCCAACCTAACATGACTGTTTTACGCTCTACTCCCCAGCCATAGCCACCGAGTTCTCCAGATTCTCTAATCACACGGTGACAGGGAATTAGATAGCCGATCGGATTGTTACCGATCGCATTTCCTACAGCTCTAGCAGCAGTTGGGCGTGCTACCATTTGAGCTATAGTCTGATAAGTTGCGATCGCACCAAATGGCAATTTCAAAAGTGCTCGCCAAACTTGAATCTGAAAGTTAGTGCCTTTTACCAAGAGCGTTAGTGGTTTTTGCTCGCTGAGAGTTTCTGAATTGAAAATCAGGTCACACAATGATTGAGTGGTTTGCTCATCACGGATAATTTCAGCGTTTTTCCATCCCAATCGCAGTCTTTGTGCGGCGGTTTGTTCGTCTGTTATATCCAAGAAATAAAGATTACAAATACCGCGGGCAGTTGTCGCGATTAGAGATGTGCCAAAGGGGGTATCGTGAATGCCATAGCGAATTTGCAAACCTGCTCCGCCTGCTTTGAACTCCCCTGGTGACATTGCTTCTAAGTTCACAAATAAATCGTGTAATCGTCCTGGACTCGATAGTCTCACGTCCAATGTTAGGTCTAGAAGGCTTTTAGTCTGAGTGATTTTTGACTTGGCATATTCAACTGTCAGATATTGCAAAAACCGCTTGGGGCTAATGCCGGCCCATTGAGTAAATAGTCGTTGAAAATGATATTCACTAAGTCCTATGTGTTGGGCCACAGTTGCCAGATTGGGCTGGTTTAGGTGGTGTTGCCGCATGAAGGCGATCGCCCGAGCAATCCGGTGATAATCTTCGCTAGCACAGACACTCGCATTTTTCATCGAAATCATCTAGTCTAAGTCAATGGAATTTTAATGTTTCCTCACTTTAGCCATAGACTAGGCTCAAAGCCACCCGTTTCTTGCGGTGAATGCAGTCAGTCGATTTTAGATTTTAGATTTTAGATTTTAGATTGAAGAGATTGAAGAAAGCGACCTCACCGATCAAACCGGGGGCTTGCGATGAGGATTCAAAGCTTTTTTCTCACTCCACGGATTCCTCGGACGATTTGTAACCAAATTTCTTTCGGTCAGTCAATTAACCGAACTTTCGCTCTCACCCACCGCGCAACTGCGTCACCAAGTGAACTAATTCCGGTAAAATTAGCTTTTCCACAGCTAGTTTCACGCCATTGCTAGAACCCGGAAGAGAAAACACTAACTTGCCTTGATACACGCCTGCAACGGCGCGAGAGGCGATCGCTCTCGAACCAATTTCTTGATAGCTCAAAAACCGAAATATCTCCCCAAATCCCGGTAAAATCCTGTCTAGCAAACTCTCCATGACATCGTAAGTCGTATCTCGGGGAGCGATGCCCGTCCCGCCATTAAAAATGATTGCATCCACATCTTCACGCTGCGAAAACGCCTGCATTTGCAATACAATTTTTGCCGCATCATCTTTAATAACAGTGTAAGCTACCACAGAGTGACCAGCATCTTTTAGCAGCTTCTTAGTTAACAAGCCACTATTGTCTGTTTCACGTGATCGCGTGTCGCTAACAGTAATGATAGCGCAATTTACGGTTATTTTAGATAAGTCGGGGTGAGGAATTTGCGTCATAGTTTCTTCTTTTAAGCAATCGGCAACCGGCAACGGGCGATCGGCTAATTACCAATTGCCAATTACCCATTACCAATTACCCATTATGCCTTGCTAAATCCTAAGCCGTTTGCTTCCGAGTAGCGTTCCATGAAACGCATAAATCGATCCCATTCTTCGGGACTTCTCATTAGATAAAGAGCTTCCAAACCCGCAGGCTGACCGTTGATGAACTTAGCCTTAACCTCACGAGTGAGGAGTTCGCCTTCTTCGTCGATCATGTACATCCCAGTAATGTCTTCGGTACTGGTGCTGCTGAGAGCTTTGGGATTTTCAAAGATAAACGTGGCAGTACCTTGAGCTCCCGTTTTAGAACGGGTTAGGCGCACTTCGGGTACAGCATCTTCGTCTATACCCCGAGAAAATTGAATTTTAGCCATAATCTGACAGTGGAACCTTAAGGAGTGCTTAATTTCTTAATGTTTAATCATAAAACGATTCGGGTACTCGCAAATCAAGACTTGGGAGAGTGGGAGTGGGTGAGAGTGGGTGAGAGTGAGGGAATCGGAGACAAGGGCTAGGGGAGATGGGTTGGTTCTTTGTACCCACATTCCGCACCCTCAACTGGCACACACACAGTTGGGGTGGGAAGGAAGAGTCGATCGGTCGGTGAGATTTGAGTAGAAATACTCAGGAAGCCGTGTCACGATCGCGATTCGTGGTCAATTTTGAAAAATACAGCCGACGGAAG
>NZ_JAUBVE010000133.1:0-7475 GCF_036705715.1 Microcoleus sp. AT3-D2
TCATAAGTTAGGGTGAATCCGACTTCTAAACTCTAAACCTAAACCCTGCCTACTGTCTAGAACGAAATAGCCCTGCTCTTCATCTAGATCCATTTGAGAAAGAAATTTATCTATGACCCTATTTAGTTTAACTTCTGCATCTAGAAGCTCGTTACCTGTAGATTTAGCCTCCATCTCTTGAAAATATTGCTCGCTTGTAATCATTCCAAGATTCATTTGGCTTGCCAAATGAATCTTTTCTGCAAATTCTTTATCTTCTTTTTTTAGCCCATTATTAATTATTGCATCGGTAACCGCTCCTAAAGCAAGTTGATATCGACCCGTAGAGTAATTTGCATAAGCACTTATCAGTTTTAACCTTGGTTCAGTAGCTGCTTTCTGACTCACTAAATTTAGTTTTTCCAGAACTGAATTAGAATATCCTGCTGCCACTAAGGTCATACCAGCAGAACTCAGAATCCTTTCAATCTCAACAGAATTTTTGCTTTCAAGTGTGTCGGGATTTATAGAAACTGATATATTGTCATTTGTGGGAGAATGCGCTAGGGATTCCAATATTTTACGGTGCAATTCAGCTTGTCGGCGAATTCTATCATATATGCTTTGAATCGCTAGTTCATTAAGCTGTTGAAGAGGAATAGAAATTTTTTCCTGACTCCTCCAATCGGAATTCATCTTAATACGACGCCTATTTTCATCAGCCGCCCAGGCATAAAATAGTTCATGCGTTTTTTCAACATACAAAACATACAAGCCAAGCACACCGTTGAGTAAGTAGTTGAAGTTGCTTGTCTCTATTTGATGAGTAACAATTCTATCTTGTTTTGCCTTTTTCTCTTCACAGCTTTTAAGCTGAACTTGAGCACGCATATTGGTGTAGCACCCATCAATCAAAATTTCAAGAGAGCCATCTACACCAGCATCATCCACTGGTTCATGGCGAAAGACAAATTGATCAACTGGTAAAACTTCTTGAAAACTTACAATGCTTAGTCTTTGCAATTGAGAATTTCTATCTGCTTTAGGAAGTGGGTTGCGGCTATCAGTCATGTTATAAGCAAATAAATGAAATTATGGGCAGCAAGAATGTAGCTATCTTAGCTTAAACTAACTTTGTTCGTTTGACAGGCATGACACCGAAAGCCTACAGAGCGAAAACAGATTAGCTTCAAACAACCGCCACCACCTGTAACCAAAGCAGCAAAACTATATAATTTGATATGACTGGGTTAAACTAAGTCAGGTAAATGACTTTCTATACAGATGACTATTTTTACTCTGCGATCGATCAAAAAAGACTTCGGCATCAAGGAACTCTTGACAGATGCCAGCTTCAGCCTCGATGAAGGCGATAAAGTCGGACTCATCGGCACAAACGGTTCCGGCAAATCAACCCTGCTGAAAATGATTGCGGGTATGGAGTCGATCGACTCTGGCGATCGCTGGGTCAATCCAGGGTCTACAATTGTCTATCTCCCCCAACAGCCGGATTTAGACGAAAATCACACTGTCTTAGAGCAAGTATTTGCCGACAGTGGCGAACAAATGGCTTTAGTGCGCGAATACGAGGAAATTTCCGCTCAATTGTCCCACGGCAAAGGCGATACAGACAAGTTGATGGCGCGTCTGTCTGCGGTGTCTGAACGCATTGATGAGGTGGATGCGTGGGATTTGGAAACCAAGGCGAAATTGATTTTGACCAAGTTGGGGATTGAGGATTTTGATGCGAAAATTGCCGATTTGTCCGGCGGCTACCGCAAGCGAATTGCCTTAGCAACAGCCTTGTTGTCCGAGCCCGATGTGTTGCTGATGGATGAACCGACAAACCACTTGGATGCGCTGTCAGTTGAGTGGTTGCAGAACTATTTGAACGGCTATCGCGGTGCTTTGCTGCTGATTACGCACGATCGCTATTTTCTCGATCGCGTTACCAATCGCATCCTAGAGATCGATCGCGGCGACCTTTACAATTATGCTGGCAATTACGCTTATTACTTGGAGAAAAAAGCCTTAGCTGAAGAATCCGCCGCCAGCAGTGTTCGCAAACACGCGGGTGTATTGCGGCGCGAATTGGAATGGCTCAAACGCGGGCCGAAAGCGCGCAGTACCAAGCAAAAAGCTCGGATCGATCGCATTAAAGATATGCGAGCCCAGGAGTTCAAAACAGCCAACGGCAAAGTCGAAATTGCGACAGCCGGCCGCCGGATTGGTAAGAAGGTGATTGAGTTACTGCATATCAATAAAGCTTACGGCGATCGCACTTTAATTAAAGATTTTACCTACAATTTCACACCCGAAGACCGGATTGGAATTATTGGTAGTAACGGTGCGGGAAAATCGACGCTGATGGATATCATCACCGGACGCATTCAGCCGGATTCGGGTACAGTCGAAATTGGCACAACCATTCATATCGGTTATTTTGACCAGCATTCAGAGGATTTGACGCCGAACGAAGACCAGCGAGTTATTGAATACTTGAAAAGTGTGGCGGAATTGGTGCAAACGGCGGATGGGGAAATCATTACCGCTTCTCAAATGTTGGAAAAGTTTCTGTTTCCACCGAACCAACAGTATGCACCGATTAACAAACTTTCGGGCGGGGAAAAGCGCCGCTTATTTCTGTTGAAGGTGCTGATGAGTGCGCCAAACGTGCTGATTTTGGACGAACCGACAAACGACCTGGACGTGCAGACTTTGGCAGTTTTGGAGGATTATCTCGAAGATTTTAACGGCTGCGTGATTGTGGTCTCTCACGATCGCTATTTTCTCGATCGCACGATCGACATGGTTTTCGCCTTGGAACCGGGCGGCAATTTGCGTTTGTATCCAGGCAATTATTCCGTGTATTTAGACTACAAGAAAGCCGAAGAAGCCAAAGAAATCCAAGGGCAAAAAGAAAAAGAAAAACTTACACGCACCGTTGAATCTAATAATTCTAAATCCACAAATCCCACTCAAAAAACTACCAAAGTTTCCTTCAATGAGAAGCGGGAATACGAACAATTAGAAAGTCAAATCCCGAAAATGGAAGTTGAGAAACAAGAGATTGAGAAGAGGTTGTCTAACAATGCTCCGAGCGGGTTTGCGGAGGTAAAGAAGTTATCGGATCGTTTAGCTCAGTTGACGCAGCAGATCGATCATGCGACTGAGCGCTGGTTGGAGTTAGCCGAACGGGTTGGTTAATTGGGCTATCCGAATGTGGTGTTTAGCTCCTGCTAACAATGGCAGGAGCTACAGGAATTATGGCGGAAAAAACCCCATGCTGAAACGAATATATATTGACAAATTTCAAGAGTTTTTTATTTTCATATTACAAATAGTCTTGCAAAAAAATATTAGGAATAATTCTTATTTAGCCGACGGTTTGGCAACCTTTGACAATTTATTACCTAAGTGTGATGAAGCTATGTTGGATTAAAGTTATAAAATAAGTCACCTGTTACTACTGTCAACCAAATTGACCAACAAACTTAAGACGGGTAAAACTCTGAAATCCTTCTCAAAGCTGCAATCCGATCGGCAACAGCGGCAAAAAAACCGCTTTTTTTGCGATCGCCTCAAGTAAAGCTGTATGTCAAAAACTGCGAAGCCCCGGAGGGTGGGGTTGACAACAGCAGTAGAATATGCAGTAAAAGTCAGGGTAAGCAAATAAGACTGGCAGCAGAAAACAGGGACGAAAAAGCCCAAAACAGGTAAAACAAAAGTCGATCGGGCAAAGTTAAGTTGGTCGAGGACTAAAAATATGGTGATGGGTGAGATACAATTGACCTGTTCTTAACCAAGAATTGGTCAACATCACAACTATCCTGTAGAAGTCTGAAGTTGAGAATCTCAGGGTTGTCGAGGAGCGGGAGCAAACAGAAAACTATGCCTCAAAAAGTAATCGCCAAACAGATGTCTTTGGAATCAGCGTCAGAGCCGATCGCCGTGAGGGCGACGGTGGAAACAGTGCCAGCCGAAGCAGTGGCAGTAGAGTCCTACGCCGATCGGTTGATGGACGAACTGTTTGAAGGAGTCGATCGAGCATTCGACGGTAGCGGCGGACTGCCATCCGAACCCGTGCAGCCAGAATTCGTGGCGCTCAAGTCGATCTCAGTACCTCAAATAGTTTTGTCGCAGTTGGCACCCCCCCAGCCGCAGCGGGACGAAAAAGACGTAGAAGCGATCGCCCGCCAAGTCGCCCTAGAAACAGCCAAAAAACAGCAGTCCAAACAATCATTCGACAGAATGCTGCTGGGAGCAGCATTTGGGTCGCTGCTGCTAGTCATGGGGTTATGGCTCGCAAGCAGATCGGGACTCGTGCGCTTGCCCGCCGCCCCCGCACCAGAGACACCCGCAGCAAGTGGCAAAACAGCACCAGATACCCCGTTTGTGGAATACGTGCAGCGCTCGCTAGAAGCGATCGAACAAAAAAAAGCACCCCCAGCTAACCCCCAACTTGCAGGAGTTCCCGGAGCCCCCACCCCAGGGACGCTGCCGAGCATTCCAATTTCCGGCGCGCCCCCGGCAACGGCAGGTCTTTCCACAGCAGTCAACCGCATTGCTAATGCCCTCGAACAAGCTGCCACTCAGCCGGGAGCACCAGCACCCCAAGTGGTAGTCATCCCTCCCCCCGCTCAGGTGACTGTGGCTCCGGCTGCTCCGGTAGCTGCTGCTCCGGCTGTTCCTCAAACCAGCGCAGTTTCTCCCTCGCCGGCGGCTCCAGCCTCCGGTCGTGCGATCGCCGCTGCGGGCAATCGAGATCCCCTCGCTGCTTCCCCTTCCTCGGAGTCTCCCCAGCCAAAGATTTTGGCTCGCGAAACCGAACCGGCACCAGCGCCCCCAGCCCAGCAATCCGCGCCCGCGCCGGAGCAATCGGCACCAGCCGTCAGCAGCGCCCCAACTTCCGCGCACACGTTGGTAGGGATTTTGGAGTTGGGCGATCGATCGGCTGCTTTGTTTGAAGTAGACGGCGTAGCCCGCAGAATTTATGTCGGCGAAAGCATCGGCGCTAGCGGTTGGACGCTGGCAGAAATCAAAAATCAAGAAGCAGTGATTCGCAAGGGAGGAGATGTGCGATCGGTTTTTGTCGGCCAAAAGTTCTAATTAGTCATCAGTTATGAGTCATTAGTCATCAGTCATTAGTTATGACTTAGGTCATCGGTAATTGGTAATGGGCAGCGATCGGGCTGTACCTCACGAGCAGTGACAACAGTTAGAATATAGGAACCGCCAAGACGTTCTTAATTGCTGAAACCATTGCTCTTATTGCTTATTCCTTCTATCCGTTAAATCGCTTCCCAATTCGTTACCGAACTTTCTTCTGCTATAACTAACAACTCAGGATAGATAATCGATCTCCAGTGACTAAGAACCAATGACTAATAACTAATGACTAATGACTAATGACTAATAACTAATGACTAATAACTAATGACTAATAACTAATGACTAATGACTAATGACTAATGACTAATGACTAATGACTAATGACTAATGACTAATGACTAATGACTAATGACTGAGGAATTATAAAAAATGGGCTTATTTGATGATTTCAGCCGCTTTCTAGAAACCAGATTAGAAGAATTTTTGCGTACCAATCCCCATCTGGAATTGCAGGCAATAGAAGAACAACTGAAGGAACAAGAAGAAGACACTCTGCGGCTGATTCTCGATATCCAAAAACAAGAGAAAAAACTGCAAGCCGAAATTCTCTCTGCCGCCCAAGAAATTCAGCGCTGGAACGATCGCATCAACAAAGCTAAAGCTGCTCAAAGGCTCGATTTAGCTCAAGCCGCCCAAGAGCGGCAAGCCGCTTTGCTGCGTCAGGGAAATCAGCGCTGGGGTCAAATGCAAGGCTGCAAAGAACGGATTGAAAAAGCAAAAGAACTGTACCGCCAAATTCAAGTACGGCGAAAAGAAGTCCGAGCAAAAGCGGCAGAAGCTGCAACTCGAACTACCACTAAAACAGAGCCAAATTGGGATACAAAGGGTTGGAATCAGAGTTCAAATTATAATAGTTTTAATGCGGCAGATCCTTTAGAAGAAAAGTTTCAACGCTGGGAAGCAGACGAAGAACTCGATCAAATGAAGCGGAATATAGGCCGATAGTTACGAAAGCATTCCAATCCTTTAGGGACGGGTTCACCCGGAACTGGGATGCCTGGTGCAACTATTAGTCAAGCCTCCAGAGTCTCAGGTATTGCGATCGATCGCTCAGAGTTGATATAATTACCATCCTAAAATTCTAGGGCCAATTAATCAATCATCCCTACAATATTCTCACAACGGTTGCTCTGCTTGAGAAGGTGGCTCTTCTGGCAGCGGAATAAACTCTGTCTCTTGAGGAACTTGAGCAAACCGTCCCTCTCTCCAATCGAGTTTGGCTTGCTCAATGCGTGAGTGCCGACTCGAAACAAAATTCCACCACTTATGCCGCTCACCAACAGGTTCACCGCCAATCACAATACAACGAGCCTTGCCTGAAGCAGAAATGTTTACTTCTGTGCCGGAAGTGAGAACTGCCAACCGATGTTGTTCCAGAGGCACTCCATCGATCACAAGCCCCTCTGTTACGCTGTAAACCGCCTGTTCGCTGTAATCGCCCGGTAAGGTAAATTCTCTTCCAGCAGTCAGTTCCACGTCCAGATAAATCATGGGTGAAAATATTTGAACTGGGGAAGTGCGACCATAGGCCTCACCCGCAATCAGGGTGAACGAAACTCCTGCATCCTCCCAAACAGGCAGCTCAGAAGCCGGATGATGCCGAAACCAGGGGTCGGTTTCTTCGTATTCATCGGGAAGGGCTATCCAGGTTTGAATGCCATGCAGGATGGCTTCTTTGCTGCGATCGTCGTCAGGCGTGCGTTCGGAGTGGACAATGCCTCGCCCTGCTGTCATCCAGTTCACCGCACCGGGACGGATTTCTTGAACGCTGCCCACACTATCACGATGCAGCAAAACACCTTCAAACAGGTAGGTGACGGTTGCTAAGTTGATGTGTGGATGCGGTCTGACATCCACGCCCCGGCCGGGTGGAAACACCGCAGGGCCCAGATGGTCAAAAAAGATGAACGGGCCCACTAGTGCTAAAACCTCGGAGGGAAGCAGGCGGCGGGCTTGGAATCCACCCAAATCTTGAATGTGTGGCTCAATGAAATGCTGGATGATATCCGTCATAATGTTTATGAAGTTGGGAACGCTAATCGTTTATGTCATAAAGTGCATTATAGCTGGCAAAAGTATAGTCATTTATAGACATGGGAGGCCTCAAGTCCCTCCCCCTTCACTTTTGCTTTAAGCGGATTAACCCGCATTGGCCCAACTACGCAGCTCTCTATCCCATTGCTGAAAGCATTTGGGATTGCTTTTCTGAGGATGTTGTACGCGGCGTTCACATCGGAATTAATTAACTAGACCTCTTGCGAAAGTGCGCTCTTTCTAGGTAAAATAAAAGAAAAAATTAGCTTAATAATATGAACTACGAAGAA
>NZ_JAUBVE010000134.1:0-7466 GCF_036705715.1 Microcoleus sp. AT3-D2
ATAGATAGTCTAAATGAAAGCTCATCACTACAACTGTATTGGTTGATCTATTTTACACCATAAACTCAGGAGAGCCATTTTAGCTAAGGCTATGGGTTGAGTTGATAGTTGCCACAGTCTCCAACAAAATGCTCCGATTTCCCTATTTTAATATTCCTTTCAATCTGGCCTGCTTAATCCAAGCGGGAAATTCATTCAGCAGTCTTTCATACAATTGTTCATCAGTGATTTTTCCCAAATCGTCTAAATGAAAAAAGTTAGCGTTATCAACCAGCCGGCCACCCATACTATCTAGTCTTTCCAGAATTCCATAGTTAAAACCAGCCAATCCCACAAATTGCCAAAAAATCGGATATTTTGCACCTTCAACTATAGATTTTTTAAGTTCTGGCTCATTAGTAACGCCTCCATCACTGAGGAAAACAATAAATGTAGGCAGTTTACTAGCCTTTTCCTGAGTATACTTCTTTATGACATCTTGTATTACCAAACTTTCATTGTTTCCCCCGCCTAATTCCAGCATCAGAGAAGGCATTTTAAAAACAAGTAAAGCTCTCTTCATTGCGCCGGCTTCTTTTGTGATATAGCCATCAACATTTGTCTCCGTCACCGATCTTGTTCTTTTGAATGTTGAGCCAAAAAACCAAACATCTAAAGTGGCATCATCATCTAGTCTGCTAGCTACTGGAACTATTCTTTCAAGGAACGCTTGCACTGCACCAGAACTATATTGATGGCTCATAGATCCAGAAATATCCAAAACCAAAGCGACTCTTGCTAGGATACCCTCAATCCCTTTCTTTTTAAGACAAATATCTACTTTTGCTTTTAAAAGGATTATATCTGCTTTTTTTGTAATATCAATAGGTTGCTGTTTGGTCTCTTTTTCAGGTTCAGGAGTTAAGACAGGCTTGTCTACTTTCTTCTCTTCCTGTTTAATATCAACAAAATACCGATCTACAAAACTTTGCAAGCCGGCATTATAGCCTTCTCCTACTGCTTGAAATCTCCATGCCAAATCTTTTCTATACAATCTGCCAAACTCCAACGCTGTCTCTTGAGAAAAAGCTTCTTTTAAATCGTACCGAGCTAACTCGACTCCTGTTTCCTGGTTGTAAAGCCTGATAAACGCATTTTTAACTTGGCTGAAATTTTGATTTTTTTCCAGCCCTTCGTGAATAGTGACAACAAAAACTATTTGCTCAATAGCAATCTTGACTTTTGTCAAATCTACGTAGATCGTCTCATCATCATCTTCGCCTTGCCCAGTTCTGTTATCTCCTGAATGTCTTAAAGAGCCATCCAGTGATTTCAGAT
Organism: Microcoleus sp. AT3-D2; assembly: GCF_036705715.1. Taxonomy (NCBI): domain Bacteria; kingdom Bacillati; phylum Cyanobacteriota; class Cyanophyceae; order Oscillatoriales; family Microcoleaceae; genus Microcoleus; species Microcoleus sp. AT3-D2. The sequence goes on from NZ_JAUBVE010000134.1 coordinate 1,318, forward strand.
TATTATAGAATACAAAGTATTTTTCATGAATTATTTTGCCGGCAGCACCTAACATAAACACAGAAGCATCAATATCATAGCTTGGGCCAACCTGACTCACATCCCAACCTAAGCCAATCGCCACGTGTTTTAAATCGGGAGCAGCTTTAGAAAGATTTAACCTTTCACCTTTGGTTAATTGGATTCCCATTCTATTGGTTTTCCTTCAATGTAAATTCGGCTGATTAGCTATTGTCAACAAAAAAAGGTTTCGATCGTTGTTGTCCACTTCTGATTCCAGGAAGTAAGGAGCATCTATGTACCGAAGGAGTTGTTAAGCATAGGTTTTCACAAGTTCCTGCAACCCATTAACCTTAACACCGTTACCGATCGCCGCCATTTTCCACTCATCATTATGCTTGTAGATTTCTGCCATCAGCATCCCCGTCATGCCTTTGTATTCAGAACCTGATAGGTTGTATTTTGCAAGTTCTTGATTATTAGACGTATTAACCAAACGCACAAACGCATTTTGAACTTGTCCGAAGTCTTGCTTGCGTGCAATGCAATCGTAAATGTTAACTGTAAAAACCAGTTTGACAATTTGCGCGGGAATTCGAGATAAATCGACGAGAATTTGCTCGTCATCTCCCTCTCCCGCTCCAGTCAGATTATCACCTAGATGCGTAATAGCTCCTGAACGGTGGGAAAGATTGCCAAAATAAACGATATTGGTCATATCATTCACTTTGTCATTTCGATCTAAACAAATCACTGAGGCATCCAAGTCATAATCTGGAGCACTGCTAAAAGCCCCAAACAAACCTCCACCTGAGCGTTTTGCCACATCCCACCCTAATCCGCAGATCAGTTTTGTTAGCCCTGGCGCTTCTTTGGAAAGCGAGATGCGCTGTCCTTTTTGTAGGTTAATTCCCATGTGTTTTACCTTTTAGCTATAGCGATCGAGTAATGCTTGCAAACCACCTTGATAGCCTGCTCCCACTGCATTGAGACGCCACTCACCGTCTTTCCGGTAAAGTTCAGCCATGATCAGTGCGGTCTCTATGGAATAATCTTCTACAAGGTCATAGCGAACAGCTTCCTGTTGTGTTTGGGCATTAACGAGCCGCACGAAGGCATTTTGCACCTGACCAAAATTTTGATGGCGTTGCTGTGCTTCATGGATGGTTACAGTTACAAGAATTTTTTGGACATCATTAGGCACTTTTTTGAGGTTGATTTTGATAACTTCATCATCCCCCTCGCCCGCCCCCGTGAGATTATCTCCCAGGTGCTGCACTGATTTGTCGGGATCTGGACTTGTGAGATTGTTATAAAAAATGAAGTGATTGTCAGAAATTAATTTTTCATTAGCACCTAATAGGAACAATGATGAGTCTAGGTCAAAGTCAGAACCCGTGTCTGTAGCTTTAACGTCCCATCCCAGTCCTACGAATACTTCTGAGAGACCGGGTGAAATTTTTTCAAGCGATACCCGTTGTCCTTTTGTCAGAGATACTGCCATGATTCAATCTTCCTCTTTATTAGAATTAGAAGTGGTTATGGAGGGAGGCGCGGACTGGAAAACTTTATTAAGTTTTTGCTGGAAATAGTTGGAGAATTTTAAATCTTAAATAATAAGAATATTAGCTAACTGTGCCGATGTCAATAGGGGTTACAACTCTTAATTATTTTTTTTGTATGAGTACAAAGCAATCATGCCCTGCCTCCCACAGTTGTGTAATCTCAGCTTGGGTTATTGTGCTTGTGTATTTTGAACTCTCGGAACTTGGCTCTGTTTTGTGATGCCCGTGACCATTACCAGGCCGTTTCCACAAGGCGCTCCGCTGGGAAGTCTCCTGCGTTGCAATACCATCGACTTGTGGCGTCGATGGTGTTGCGACGGATTCCCAACGCTTGAGCAACTTCGATTTTCTTCATGCCATTTAACTCGATCGCTGGAATGACCTGATCAAAAAGGTATAAATGTACAGTTTGTGCCCAAAAGTTGGCGCGATCGCTCTGCAAAACTGGCCACTAATTGTAGTCTATTTTCTAACCGACGAAAGCGGTTGCTATAGTTTAATTTAAATGCCGATCAGCTCGAATCAAACTCTTTGCCTGACAATAAAATCTCAATCCCTATCACTCTCTAGTTTCGGGGAGAATTTCTACTACATACTCCGGTACATATTCTGGTCGATTCTCTGGCCGATTCGGGGGCAAATTCTTGGGCAAATTCTCCGGTGGATGTTCCAGCCTGACTCGCCGGATCGGGAGATTTGCAATTAGTGCTGTAGCCCGCTGGTCGCTCTCCAGCGAGAACTCAGACCCGGTGGTATCGATTTCCACGTAACGAGACACCACCTCTAGAATTTCTCGGCGCATCGACTCAACCATTTCTGGGCTGAGTTCTGAGCGATCGTGGGCTAGAACCAGTTTGAGGCGCCGTTTTACCTCGTCGCGGCTGTTGTCAGGGGTGCGCGGGAAAAGTCGTTCGAGAAGTGTATGTATCATGGGTCGGGCTGTTTTGTCAAGGGTTAGGCATAGAAAAGGTCATACCATTTTCGATTTTCGATTTTCGATTTTCGATTGGGGAATCAGTGATTCCCGTCTGGTTTGGAGCTGGGCGACACTTTCATTCTTTTTGGGAACTGGTGTAACTGGGGGAAAATTTGGGCTAGTTTTTGTGATGCGGTCGCTGCTGTTAAAGATCGATCGCCAATAAGCACATCACATAATTTTAGTATTTAAGAACTTGCGGAGGCGAGTAAAGAAGTTTTCGGGACGGGGATTGAGATCTAGAAAATCAACTTTTTCGCCTTCTAAGCGGCGGGCAATATTGTCGAAGGCAGTTCCAGCTAAAGAGGCCGTTTCCGACAATACTAATGGTTCGCCTCGGTTGGTGGAAACGATGACGCGCTCGTCGTCGGGAACGACGCCTAACAGCGAAATGGCGAGGATTTCCCGCACGTCTTGCACCGACATCATATCATTTGCCAGCACCATTGCGGGTCTAATCCGGTTGACGATTAGGTTGATTTTCTTGACGTTGTTGGCTTCCAGCAGACCGATGACTCGATCGGCATCGCGGACAGCAGCGATTTCGGGAGTGGTGACAATGATGCCTTCTTGAGCCGGGGCGATCGCATTTTGAAAACCTTGTTCAATGCCAGCAGGAGAGTCGATCAAAATATAGTCGTATTTTGCTCCCAACATCCCCACAAGCTGCTTCATTTGCTCAGCGCTGATGGCATCTTTCATCCGAGTTTGGGCAGCCGGCAACAGCACCAAGCGCGGCTGCCGCTTATCTTTCACCAAAGCTTGCTCCAATCGGCACTCTCCAGCGAGAACTTCTAATGCCGTGTAAACAATCCGATTTTCTAAGCCCAGCAGCAAGTCCAAATTTCTGAGACCGAAATCGGCATCAATTACGGCAACGTTGCGTCCCCGCTTAGCTAAAGCCATGCCGAGATTGGCTGTGGAGGTGGTTTTTCCTACCCCGCCTTTCCCTGATGTAACAACAATAATGCGAGCCATAAGCGATTTTTAGATTAGTTATTGGTAATTGGTAATTGGTAATTGGTAATTGCTAATTGCTAATTGGTAATTGGTAATTGGTAATTGGTAACAACTAACAACTGCCAACTAACAACTGTCAACTGTCAACTGTCAACTGTCAACTAACCATTACCCCCAACTAACTGCGATTTGTCAAAATCAGAGGCTCTACCGATCCGAATCCCTTGAGGCGTCACGTAGGCGACTTCCGGGAAAAACTGAGCGGGTGAGGTTTCTGGGCCTCTGGCAACATACTTAGCAATCCTAATCACCATCGGTTCCATCTGCAAGGTCATAATCACGCTTTTGGTATTGCCACCGGCACCAGCGTGCACGACTCCCCGCAAACGGCCCCAAACTAGGATATCGCCTCCGGCAATGACTGAGCCGCCTGGATTTACGTCTCCCAAAAGTACGACGGTGCCTGGATGACGAATTTCTACGCCCGATCGCACTGTCATCTGCAAATATAAAGGTTCCGCCAGCGATTGCGGTTTTTCGGCGGCTTTATTCAGGGAAGAAACCGGAGGCTGCTGTTCTACACAATAGCCTGCCGTAGCTGCGGCAACGGCGGTTTGGCGGCGACTGGTGTGGACTCGTTTGAGTTGCAGTTCCACTTCCAAGAGGGCAGAGGCTATCTCTTGCAGTTGGCGGATATCTAAAAGTCGATCGTTCCCCATCAATTGTACTTCTGCGTTTGGCTGCCAAAAGCGTTCTCCCGCATTCAGCCTGACTTTTAGCTGCTGCCAAAGTTCAGTCCAAGTCGAGGCGGAGGCTGTTGCGGGTTCGCTATTAGTTTCTGGGGGGAGTAGCAACAGTAGCTGTCCATCTTCGGTTTTGAGTCGGACTTGCAGCTCCAAGCTGACTTCGGGTGTTGATTGAGGGGCGGCAGCAGCGGCTCCGGGGGAGGCATCGGGTGTCATGGGACAGTTTGATCTCGGGTAGGGACAGGTTAACATCAATATTAGCCTGAGTGGTCATTAGTCATTAGTCATTAGTCATTAGTCATTAGTCATTAGTCATTACCAGGGCAGTCCGCGCGCACTTTAGACAATTATAGGACTTACGCATCGGGGCCTATAAACCGGGTTTTTTTACAAAAATACTACGTTGCAATCCTATTTTATGTTTGTCCCCATACTCTCCTGATCTTAATCCGATTGAATTATGGTGGTCGCAACTTAAATCTTTATTGATCCAGTTTTCGCCAACCACCACTAAAATGGTTGATACGATAATTGCTGTGGCTCTTGACTTAATTAATCCGAAACATCTCAAAAGCTGGTTTACTAATTGCTGCTACTGTACCTCATAACATCCGGAAGTGCTGTATAACGGGTAAAATCAACCGGATTGGATGGTGAAATTGCCCTCGCGAGTGCGATCGACTTCAACCATCGACAACAACGCAAAAGAGGACACCGCAAAGCCGTTTTCCTACCAAAAAAATAGCGGCTAAATTGTTAAACAATTACCAAAAAAAAGGACACAGCCATGCTGTGTCCTCACCCGTATCTTGTAGGGACACAGCCATGCTGTGTCCCTAACCGTACCCTCGATATCCCGATTAGGATTCTTGCCGTTTAGAACAAGAACAATTCAGTATTACCGGAAATTCCTAAATCGACATTATTGACAGTTGCAAACAAACTGTTACCGCCAACCGTAGAACCGTTGCTATCGTAATACAGTTTAGTAGACAAACCGTCGTAGAGAGCAATGAACGACGGCTGGGTTAAATTTGCTTCAAACACAGTTACATCAGACACTGTGCTGCTGTAAGCGTAGAAACTCTGAGTCACAAATGCAGCTCCGGTTCCGATTTGAAAGCCATTGTTGGAGATGCTAATTTGATCGTCAGCAATGCTGTAATCGGTAATTACATCCCCGCCGCCAGCAGTAGTTTCGAGGAACGTAAACTGATCCGCACCAGCACCACCGTTGAGAACATTGGTTCCCACACCACCGATTAAAGTGTCATTCCCCTCGTCACCGTTGAGAGTATCGCTACCCGCGTTGCCGAAGAGACTGTCGTTACCAGCGCCACCGGAGATGCTGTCGTTACCTGCACCGCCGTTGAAACGATCAACACCCAATCCGCCGCTGAAGATGTCAGCAAACTCAGTACCCGTGACGTTGTTATCAGCCGCATCTCCGATAAACAAGACAGGAGTGGTGAAGTTGTAACCGCCAGCACCAGAACCGAAGTTGTTAAAGGCGACGGGGAAAGTGTTTCCAGCAGCAGTTAAATCAGCAACGCTACCTGAGTTGGTAGTAGTACCAGTGTCAGAAGAGGCGATCGTACCTGTAAATACAAAGTCCGCCGTTCCCAGATTGGTAGCAGCCGTACCCAGATTCGCAATCAAGGTAGAACCAGCGGCCACCGTACCGTTCGAGTCAAAATACAACACCGTTTCGTTCGACGCATTAGTAAATGCGAAGAAACCAGCAGTTGTAGAATTGCCCACGGCTGTAGCTTGTGCCTCTTCCAAAGAAGCATAACTGCCGCCTGTGAAAATCACTAACTCTTGGCCAGTAATGTCAGGATTTGAACCGCTAACACCGTCAAAGTTAGTCGTAGTCAAATTACCGAAAGCGCTCGCGCTAAA
>NZ_JAUBVE010000135.1:0-7264 GCF_036705715.1 Microcoleus sp. AT3-D2
ACAACAAACTACATTGAAACTTAGTCGGATTTAACTGTAGCATATTTTGGGTTCCAGTTAAGATGCGTTTACCCTGAGAGAAAGCTGTTGAATGATTTCTCGTCCTGGGACTCGATCGCCCTTAATTACCTGACAAAGGTATTGACCGATCGCCTCTCCCAATAATACCGGAACTGCATTCCCAATTTGCCGATATTTAGAAGCAGTCGATCCATAAAAAACCCAATCATCTGGAAACGTCTGAATTCTGGCGCACTCCCTTACACTCAAAGGACGCAATTCATCGGGATGACACATATCTGTAGCCTTTTGATGAGGACTCGTGGTGACAGTAGGCGACGGTTTATCCCATGCCAAGCGCCGATAAAAACCCACTTTACCGCCTTCAGATTTATAAGCTCCTCCCATTGCTTCTTGTTGTAATTCGCTGGGTAAATGCCTCCAGTTTTGACCTGCTGTTAACAGGCGCAAATACTTGAGGCGACTTTCTGAGTAAGGGACAAATTCGGGCTGAGAATCTACTAAATCTTTTAATCCTTCTCGCAGCGTCAGCCATTTGGGTTTTTTACCAGTACCTTTCTGACTGTAATTTGGGAGCGGCAAAGTAACTGAATCATTACCTTTATAACCAATAAAGATTACTCTTTCTCTAACTTGAGGAACGCCGTAATCAGCAGTATTGAGCAAATCATACACAACTTCATAACCAATTCGTTTCATCTCTGCCAAAATCACTTGTAAAGCTGCACCTGGCATCTCATCTGGTTCTAATTGCGGGAAATCTAAACCTCTGCGATCGTGAGGTCGATGTCGAATCGGAGCTGACAGCAATCCCTTAACATTTTCCATGATAAAAAAGCGCGGTTTGATTTCGTCAACAATGCGTATGAAATCCATAAATAAGCTGCCGCGCGGATCGCCAACCGACCCCCGTTTTCCGGCTGTGCTGAAGGGTTGGCACGGGGGGCCACCAGTCACTAAATCTACTTCTTCAGCGCGTAGAGGTCTATCTAAACCTAAGATGTGTCCGCCTTCTTCTAATAAAGTTTTGGCGCTGACTTCGCAAATATCTCTCGGTAGAGCAGATAAGGATAAATGAGGACGATTTAGAGAGATTGTTTTGGTAGCATCCGGCTCGATTTCTACTAAACTTACTGTCTGAAATCCTGCTTTTTCTAGACCTAAATCTAAACCGTAGGCTCCAGTAAAGAGGCTAATAGTTATCGGTTTGTTGTTAATCACACGTTTAAGCCTCAAGCTTAGATATTGCTGTAATGAAAATTGTACTTTACTAAAATCCAAAAGCAAGAGCATCAAGCATATACTTACCCTTCTCCCGCCCGACTTCTTGATATATATCCAAAAGTTCTTCGTAGGCAGTCTCTCCCCCTATAATATTCCAAAACTCATGTCCCATAATGACAGCTTGTTCAAAGGGCGTATACTTCCTTGCCACTGACCATTTATAATCTGAACGATTTGGCCCGTAAGGATTGTAAGCCATAGCATAATAACATTGAGCAGCGGGGCGAGACTGTCCGCAAAGTAAATGAAATCTCAGCAGTCGTTGAATGACCTCCAAACATTGTCCTTTGTTGGGTTTTGACCCTTTAATTTCAAAGAAAAATTTCCTCCCGTCACGGGATAGCACGTACAAATCTGCTTTGACCGATCGCCTAACTAAATGGTTAGTTTTTTGAGTCTCAAGAACAGCTTCTATCATTTCTTCAAAATCAGGTTTATTTGCATTTTTGTCGGCTGACTGCTCAAATAGCGCTATCTGACGCTCAATTTCATGGATAGCCTCTATGCTAACTTCGCCAGAAATTTCATAGCTTCTGCTTGCTTCTTGGTGATGTTCCAAAGCAATGAGTTTTGCACATTCTTCATAAGTTGTGCCCAAGCTGCTGCTGAAAGCTCTTTCAAACTCGTTAATTCTGAGCAACTCTGACGGGACGAGCGCAGTTTGTAATAGTTCGGATTGCTCTGTAGAGGATTTGCATGATAAATATGCTGCTGGAATATCAAGTTTCGGTATTAGCCGTCCTCTGTATTGATTGACAAGGTTTTCGATGAAAACTTCTAAGTATGCTTTGATGATGGCGCGTGTAATTGAGCTAATAGCTGACATTATTTTACTGCCAATATTCAGTTTACTTTACTTGTTGCAAAAATGTAATAACTTTGTAGTTAGGACTTTAGCCCTTGCTGATGAGTTGGCAAAGAAAGGACGGAAGTCGTTACTACAAACAGGTCAATCGAGACTTGTATTAACCAGCCGCACTCAATCTATCCAAACTTCGTCAAGAATCGGAAAGCATCGAGTACGTGACTCGCGCAAACGTAAGGCGAAGTATTGTAAAAAGCTTGCCAAGCCGCCGCTTTATCTTCGTCGTATTTACCCGCTCTTTCCGGGTATTTTCCTTGCCAATTCAGCCGGACTGCGTGACCGACTAATACATCTAAAACGATGTATTCTTCTACTTGCAATTCAGGGTTGCGCTGGGCGATCGCAGCCAACTCCATCAGCGCCTCAATATTGACTTGTCGGTATTCCGGTGCGACAATTTTATTCAGCAAATGCTCGATTTGTAGCGCGAAATTCTTTTCGCCGGGGGTCATTTCCGATAAAATGATATGGCTATCTAACCGATTGCGCCGCTCTAATTTGTCGCCAATTATCAAGCCTTTGCAGTGCCGCAGGAGTCCCCAAACACTCGGATAAAAATCCTTCGGTACGCGATTGACTGTACCTTCCATTTGCCGCTTCCGGCGCCATCCTCCCCCAGGCATTGTTGCTTCTTCAGAAACTGGCGCTACTACCCATTCAATATCTTTTTCCGGCTGTTTGACGCGCAGGGATTCTTGCTGTTTGAGGATTTGATTCATTTCCTCGTATTCTGTCAACACTTGGCGCAGGCGATTTTTGATTTCAAAAGGGCTTAGCTGCATTAAATATTCGTAAGCTTCATTTTGCGTAACTCCTAACTCGCGGGCTAATTCGCTTGTTAAGAGCAAAATAAAGTAGCTAACTCTCAGCGTCAGCAGGCCTTTAAATAACTGCGGTTCGGCTTTAATTAGCAGGCCGAGGTAGATGAGAACTTCTTGAGTTAGAACTCGATCGCGAATGTCTTCTCCGCAGAATTGGCGAATTTTGTCCATCACTTCCGTATAAGAACCCGGCCGCGAAATTATCGAATCTTCGCTGTAGGCTTTCCCCACAGCAATCTGTTTTTGCCTCACCAAAATGTCTGTCACCGCATCGGACAAGCTGATATCAACTTTGTCCAGCAAACCTGCGGCATGGCGGATGACTGCCCATTGGATTTTTGATTGCGAACTTTCTCCAGCTTTTGTATAAACTTCGTTGACCAAATCCACAACTTTAACTGTTTCTTCCGCCCCTCCAAATCCTGTATCAAAATTTAATCCTTTGAGGCGAACTAACGTGTGCAGCAACTCAATTTGTTCGTATAAATTTTCTGAATCGCGCAGGCTAGTTAGCAAGAATTGAGTATTAGTTTCGCACTCTAATTTAAATTCTTGCGTGTGACCCAACGGCCAAGTTTTTTCAGGATTGTAAGTTAGATAGCTGCGCGTTTCTACTGCACCTGTCACCGGAGATTCGGTAAATTCAAAATCGTGCATGAAATCAATTCTTTCGGTGCCAGCAGTCAGCATTAACTGCTTAAGATTTCCGAGTTTAACTGGCGTGTTGTTACAGTGTCCATCCCGGAATTCCTTCATTAATTCTAACAACGCTTCCCGCCCGGTTTCCAGCATCGTGTGAGTCAGCATCAGCGTTACCGTAGGGCGTCCCAACTGATACCAGTGGCGGTGAATCTGAGCTATTTCGCTCTTGATTTGAGCTACTAAAAAATGGTAATCTAAAGTTAAGTAAAACTCTTGTCTATTCAAAAATGAGGGGAGAAATACGATCGCCTCTTCGCGAATTTTAAACACCCGAGAAGTTGTTAAACTCCGCAAACGGCGCACGGGGCGGCCGGTTAAACCTAATTGGTCGTTACGTCCAATTTGCGTGTAAATAGCTGATAATTCTTTAGTCTGGCGGACTTGAATTGGTTCTACCTGTTTTGGGGTTTGTGCCGCAATGCCGTTAGCGGCTAATTCTGCTTGCAAATCTTCGTCTTCAGCTAACAGTGCAATTTGCACTAAAGGTTCTCTGTGCGGGCCGACTGACAAATGCCTTCCCAGCGGGTCGATATCGCCCACTGCGATTAATCCTTCGTTCAGCAATTGACCGAGAAAATACAAACTTTGGGCCCAAACTAGGGGGATATTTTCATTGGGCAAGCGCTGCTGGCTGCTGGGATTTAACTTTTCTGCTTCTATATTTTCGGCGGGGACGTAGTACAATTCTGGTAGTAGCTGCACACCAGAGCGATCGACTGCTAGAGATTCCAAACGCTCCTGGTACTCCTGCACTTGGGCTTGATTTCCCTGAAATATGCCGTCCAACAATAAATAAGTGAAAAATAGCGGCCACTCGCATTCAATGTGCTCGAACTGCCTTAATTCTGTGGGTTCGTAGTGCAGGCGATCGGCATCTTCCAACACTGTTTGGTGTCCGTCCCGCAGAAACCGCTTGCAGCCGTATTTTCCTTGCAATTTGTCAATAATTTTATTTCGAGTCCGTTCTATTAATTCTCGGTCTTCAACAGCAAAAGCCGGAAAACTAATCACGCTCAATAAAGCGGCATCTACTTCTTTTGAACTAGATTCGCGAGGCAAAAGCGATTCCAAAGTTATACGACTTCTGGCAATTTCGTCTGGCAAAACGTGAATAACTGACGCTTGAGAACCTTGAATACCGAACAAATCCAACCCATTTATTGCTTCCAGTGCTGCTTTGGCCATGCCAACTGAACTGGCGTTCAATTCTGCATTGCCTCGATTGATTTTATGACCTCTTTCCCAAATTCCGTAATCCGGCGTCCGGTAGGCTCTACCGATGTAGTAAACTAAATTCTGCACAAAATTGACTTCATCAATTGTAAAAATTACGTGCAGCCCGGAAGCCGTCATTTGAGCAAGAATTAATAAGAATATAGATGTAGCGTCTAACTGTAAATGTCCCCACTTGTCATCACCGACAACAATACTTCCAGTTTGAGTATTGTATTTAGCGTGCAAGGCATCTAGCGGCAACTGAGTATTTTTAAAACGTTCTACTTTGCTCGATTGCTGCATCATCGCAAACAGCAAGCCGCGCATCAGTTTGACTGTGCTTTGTTCGAGTTCAAATGTTCTGCCCTGATCGCCATCAATTTTGCGATAAGCTAAACCCAAACCCCACACCGCGAGAATGCTGTACACGTTGTCGCGCACCCAGGCATCGGTGTAGTCGCCGTGAGCGTTAACTGCGGTACTCGCCGGCAGCAAACCAGTAATTGGGTTCTGGCGCTTGAGGATGATGTTTTTGATTTGTTGGTAGTAATAATCTAACCTGCTTTGCCGCTGGGTTTTTGCGATCGCCATTTCGTTTTCCTTCTTTTTCCTGATGCGAGCCGAATTGCGGTGAATAGACTTTTAAATATATCCGATATTAGCTCATTTTTCAAGTTATCCAAACACAAAAAGGTAATTGCCATGTCTAGTCGCAACAACAACAATAACAACAGCGTTCCTTTCGTAAAAATTGTCTACTCCACAGTGAAAATTAATGGTAAAATTGAGCTAGTACCGATGGAATGGTACGCAGACGGCTCTGTTAAAAAAATCGAACACTAATGCTCGATCGCACTTGGCAGGCTAACTCTAATGGACTTGCGCGCCGCGTACAAAAAACCCGGTTTCTGGGCCACGGAATGATGACTTAACAGAATCTTTGTGGCACAAACCGGGTTTTTTGCGTCCAAAAGTAGTCTAGCATTGATCGCCAATCTAAGCTAATTTAAATAACTAGGTGTGTAGGAATCTCAAAGAAAAAAATATGGATCGATCGCGCCCACAATTTTCAGTGCTGGGACTACCAGTTCACATATTAGATGATTATGCAGGTTGGCTGATGGAGCGCCTGCATCAAGGGTTAGGAAGTCATGTGGTGACTTTGAATGCTGAAATGGCCATGCAAGCCGAGCAAAATCAGGCCTTAGCAGATGTAATCCGCAAAGCGGAACTCGTGATTCCCGACGGTTCGGGAGTGGTGCTGTACTTGCGGCTGCGTGGCAAACCGGCACAGCGCTATCCGGGGATTGAATTAGCAGAATCGCTGCTGCAACAAGCCGGAAAATTGCCTGATTCGGAACCACTATTTTTCTTTGGAGGTTCCCCCGGAGTTGCGGAGGCGGCTGCCGAAACTTGGCAGCAAAAAGTTAACGGATTGTCGATTGCTTCTCAACACGGTTATCTTTCCGCAGATGAAGAGAAAGACTTCCGTGAAAGCCTCAAAAAAATGCAGCCTAAACTGATTTTTGTAGGCTTGGGAGTGCCGCGCCAAGAATTTTGGATTGCCCAACACCGACACCTTTGCCCTCAGTCAATTTGGGTGGGAGTGGGCGGAAGTTTCGATATTTGGGCGGGAACAAAAACCCGCGCGCCGGCTTGGTTTTGCGACAATCATTTAGAATGGCTGTATAGGCTTTATCAAGAACCTTGGCGGTGGCGCAGGATGTTAGCTTTGCCACAATTTGCTTTGAAAGCTTTGGCGGATTTGCGAGGGTAAATTAATAGCATCAATCTTCTGTCTGAGTCACAATCCTCTCGATCCCCCCTAACCCCCCTTAACAAGGGGGGAACAAGAATGTCGTCAAAATTTTCCTTATTAAGGGGGATTCGAGGGATCTAGACTCGACTACAAGCGACATAAATCGTGTTATTTCTTCAGTCCGCGTAGGCGGACTTTGTTTGTGTAGTAGCGGTTTCAACCGCCGATTCTAATCAATACAAACCAATTGCGATTAAACAATATAAGGAGAATCGATCGCCTTTGCCCGATTAATCGCCACCAAAGTCTGGTAAATCAAAGCCGAAATCTCACCGCGGGTAATGTCCCGCTGCGGCGAAAGCCAATCGCGGGAAGGATAATTAACCACAATCTTCAAAGCAGTTGCTGTGGCGATCGCACTCAAAGCATAATTAGGAATTTGAGAGCGATCGGTGTAAACTTTCAAAGTATCAGGATTCCCGCCCTTGAGTTCCAAACCGTTAACCAAAGACACGATCGCATCCAGGGCTATTTCATTCTAAACAGCTTCTTCAAAACGTCTAGACCATAGCCCGCGAGCCGTTGTGCCTGTGCCAT
>NZ_JAUBVE010000136.1:0-7000 GCF_036705715.1 Microcoleus sp. AT3-D2
TATGGCACAGGCACAACGGCTCGCGGGCTATGGTCTAGACGTTTTGAAGAAGCTGTTTAGAATGAAATAGCCCTGCTAAGTAAGGGATGACTTTGGTATGAGTTGGGTATGATTTATAATAGGAGCAGCTAAAATGGTCACAAATAGAGTAGTGGGACTATGGCAAAGAGGGCAAAGACATCGCTTACAGCATCTGAAGCAGGCATCGAACAAGCCAGAATAGCTTTGACGGACAAGAAGTGGAATTATCATGATTTGGAAAATGAACTAAGCATAAGTTATCAGCCTGTTGTAAATTTTTTTAATGGTAGGGCTGTTAACCGCACAATTTTTGTTAATATTTGCCAAAAGCTAGAGTTAGATTGGCAAAAAATAAAAATAGTCGATTCTTCTATCAATCAACCTGAATCGAAGCGAGAACAGAAAGAACCAAGCAACACGCAACCTGCAAATGCTGAACCTGAGCAAATTGAGGAAGGGCGGGACAACTTTTGTGACGAGGTTGTGGGCGAGAGGGTGCGATCGCACTCTCCGATCTCTGCTGAGGATTTCGATGAACTGGGAATAAACAAGGCTAATGAAAGAGATTTTGAGGGAGCTATTGAAAATTTCAATCGAGCAATTAAGCTCAATCCTAAGTATGCAAATGCCTACAATAACCTGGCTCTTGTTCGTGCTGAACTAGGGGACTATCTGGGAGCAATTGAAGATTACACAGAGGCGATATTGCTCAATCCTAAGTGTTCAGATTTTCACAGAAACCGCGGTCTTATTTCTTGTAAATTAGGTGATTACCGAGGAGCACAGGCAGATCACAGCCGAGCAATTCAACTAGCTCCTAGCAATGATAAAGTCTACAATAGCCGAGGCTTTACTCGTTTACAAATGGGGGACGTGCCAGGAGCGCTTAAAGATTTCACCCAAGCAATTGAACTAAATCCTGATTATGCCCTTGCTTGGAATAATCGAGGCGATGTCTACTTCTTGGAATTAGACGATTTGCAAAGAGCGCTTGATGATTACACGCAGGCAGCTCGGCTGAATCCTAAGAATCCTAAAACCTTCTACTACCTGGGAGTTATTCACTCTCGTTTGGGGAACAAAGAGAAAGCGCTTGAGGATTTTACCAAGGCAATTGAGCTTGAACGAGAGTTTGCTGAAGCTTATCAAAACCGAGGCATTGTCCACTATGAACTGGGCTATTCCCAAAAAGCAGATGTGGATTTTCACAATGCTAAAAATTTATATCGTCGGCATGGAAAAGAAGAAAATTACCAAAAGTTACTTGATATAATAGAAGGACTTCAGCAAGAAGATTGAGAGCGATCGCATTTAGTAAAGGGATAAAAAGAGCGATCGCTACATTGCTTAAAGCTTCAAATATACTACTATTCACTGTAATGATTCTTACAAGCTGCGATCGCAATTTCGACCTCCGTAACGTGGTAAACCAAACGATGTTCGTTATCAATGCGACTCGATCAAAAACCACTTAACTCGTATTTCAGAGGTTCAGGTTTGCCCAATCCTTCAAATGGCGATCGATCTATATCTTTAATCAATTCTACAATTTTGCGATAAATCTTTTTGTATAATTTTGCCCATTCATTAAAATCTGCAAAAGCAGAAGATTCAAAAATAATTCTTCTACTCATTACAAATCCTGTAAATCGACTTCAACTAAATTTTGTCTGTCTTTAACATTTTCAATAGCTTTCAACAGTTTGTTTTTATTGATTTCCGATTTCAAAAGATATTCGGTTTCATCGCATTCTGAGACAATTATTTCAATCTCTTTATCTCCAAAAATCGCTTTGATTTGTTCTAAAAATTTACGATCTAGTTCGCTGGCTTTTAAACGATAAACTGTTGACATCGTTTTTACCTATTTTTGATTGCGTTAAAATGATTAATATTGTCTTTAAATACAGTAGTTTGAAGTTGACATTAAGGGCTGGCAATTTTGCTGCCAGCCCTCAAGATGTTTTAGCGTTTGACCAACTTCTTAGAAACCTTCCGCAAGCGAATTGATTTCGGTGTGACTTCCACCAATTCATCCTGACCGATGTACTCCAAAGCGCGTTCCAAACTCATATCGACTGGTGCTTGCAATTGCGCCAATTCTTCACCGCCAGATGCGCGGTGGTTTGTCAACTGCTTCGACTTGCAAATATTCAGCTCCATGTCATCATCTCGGTTGTTTTCTCCGATAATCATCCCTCTGTAAACCTTGGTTCCGGGGGTAATGAAAAATACGCCGCGGTCTTCAGCATTTTTCAGTGAATAAGTAGTTGCAATTCCTTCTTCAAAGGAAATCAATACTCCGTTGCGACGGGCGACAATTTCTCCACCGAGGGGGCGATAGTCGAGGAAGCTGTGGTTCATAATTCCAGCGCCGCGAGTCAACCGCATGAACTCGCCTCGGAATCCAATCAAACCGCGAGCGGGGACAGAAAATTCGATTTGGGTGCGACCGGTGCTGCTGACGTGCATATCTTGCATTTCTGCTTTCCGCTGACCGAGGCGTTCGATGCAGCCGCCGACTGCTTCTTCGGGTACGTCTAACACCAAACATTCAAAGGGTTCGCAGGGACGACCGCCGACTTCGCGGAAGATTACTTGGGGCTGGGATACTTGGAATTCGTATCCTTCGCGACGCATATTTTCGATCAGGATTCCGAGGTGGAGTTCGCCACGGCCGGATACGAGGAATTTGTCGGGAGAGTCGGTTTCTTCGACGCGCAAGGCGACGTTGGTTTGGAGTTCTCGCATTAGCCGATCGCGAATTTGACGCGATGTTACCAAACTTCCTTCTTGACCGCAGAACGGCGAATCGTTCACAGAGAAAGTCATCTGCAAAGTTGGTTCGTCTACTTTGATTAAAGGCAGCGCTTGCGGGTCGTTGGGGCAGGTAATTGTCTCACCAATATAGGCATCAGCAAAACCAGCAACGGCGACAAGATTACCAGCAGAAGATTCTGGGATATCAATCCGCTTCAGGCCTTCAAAGCCCATCAATTTGGTAATTTTTGATTTGACAAGGGCGCCGCTTTCTGTGATTAAGACTGCTTGTTGGCCGATTCTAATCGTGCCGTTGTGGATGCGGCCGATGACGATGCGACCGACGTATTCTGAGTAATCTAAGGTGGTTACTTGCAGTTGTAGTGGCTTGTTGGGGTCGCCTACGGGGGGCGGTACGTGGTCGAGGATTTCTTCAAAGAGGGGCTTCATATCTACCCCTTCGTCTTCGAGGTGTTTTTTGGCGTAACCGCTTAAGCCGGAACCGAAGAGATAGGGAAATTCGCACTGATCGTCGTCAGCACCTAGTTCGAGGAACAGATCCAAAACTTTATCGACGGCTTTGTGGGGGTCTGCTCGCTCGCGATCAATCTTATTCACAAAGACGATCGGGCGCAGTCCTTTTTCGAGGGCTTTTTTGAGCACGAACCGGGTTTGCGGCATCGGGCCTTCGTTGGCGTCTACGATCAGCAGACAGCCGTCAACCATGCCGAGAACTCGTTCGACTTCTCCGCCGAAGTCCGCGTGTCCGGGGGTATCGACGATGTTGATCAGGGTTTCTCCGTACCTGACGGCGGTGTTTTTGGAAAGGATGGTAATGCCACGTTCGCGCTCGATGTCGTTGGAGTCCATGACGCAATCTGGGATTTCTTCCCCTTCGCGGAAGATCCCGGACTGTCTGAGGAGAGCGTCCACAAGGGTGGTTTTGCCGTGATCGACGTGAGCAATGATGGCGACGTTGCGAATGGGAAGACTCATAATGCGTCTGGAACGTTAAACGGATCTAACTAAAGATTTCTTAATAATTGTAGCGCATGGAGTCAAGGGCCGATCGAGCGCGGCTGTAAGATTGGAATGCGATCGTCGCTAGAATCAAGATTATGGAAGCGCAACAAGCGTGAAATTGAGCGTTACACCACGCCTGACGGCAGAGTTTTTTTCGATCGGTGATTTTGAGTTGGCCCAGGTGAAGAAGGTTGGATAGGGGGCGATCGCCGATATTAAGATGAGGGTGCAAGTTCGATCGACTTTATGGAAGTACAACCCAGAGATATTCAGCGTTATAGCACGCCAGACGGCAAAGTTCCTTTCTCGGAGTGGTTAGACTCCCTGCGGGATCTCAAGGCAAAATTTAAGATTGACCGGCGACTCGATCGAGTTGGGACTGGAAATTTCGGAGATTATCGAGCAGTCGGAGAAGGTGTCTATGAGTTGAGGATAAATTACGGCCCCGGCTATCGGGTCTATTTTGGACAAGTAGAAGAAACAATTGTACTTTTGTTGATAGGCGGGGATAAAAGCACTCAAGAGCAAGATATCCGCAAGGCTAAAACATACTGGACAGATTACAGGAGTTAAGACAATGACAATGCCTAAGAGCTTACCTTATCACCCCTATAAAATTTCAAATCTCAAAGATCCGGCATATTCTGCGGGCTATCTCACAGAGATTTTTGAGGAGGAAGAAGGCGATTTGGAATTAGGAATCATGCGAAAAGCACTTCGAGATGTATTTGAGGCTCTTGGCGAACCAAATATGTCTGCTGAAGATGCTAAATTGCATTTGGAAAAATTAGATGTTTTGTTTTCGGGAGAAGGAAGTGCGACAATTTATGCTTTGGCAAGTTGGCTGAAGGCTCTGGGATTGAAATTATCTGTTGTGGTTGATGAAGGGGATAAAGGGCAAGAGGAAGATTCTGTTGCTGCTGCTGAATTGGCGGAAGTTGGTAATGTTTGATGACTCACCCATTTCCCAAACATGGATTTTTAATTTTTTTTGATTTGAGGGTAGCACTATGTCAGAAACAGAACTAGATTTAGTATCAATAGCCACGAGAGTATTGCAGCTTGAAGAAGAGCAAGTTATTCTGAAAAAATATCTAGCCAAACTTAAGAGGCATTTAGAGGCACAGGAACAGCGATTTAACGATCGCCCTGAACCGCAAATGCTAGAAAGTTTGACTGCTGAAATTGCGTCCCTGCAACAGGCGTGTGATTTGGGAAATGGCGATATGTCCGTCATTGCCGATCAACCGATCGAGCTTGAAACCGAGACAGAAAAGCAAAAGTCAGACTTTCAGTATCAGTTAGTATGCGATCGTCCCAACAGTCGCGCTGTGTTGATGGAAGCCCTATCACTAGCTCAAGAGCGGCTGATTATTGTTTGCCCTTGGCTTAATTGTAACAGCATTAATGATGAATTGCTGCAAAAATTTAGGGATTGCTTGAACCGAGGATGTTTGATAAATATTGGCTGGGGTTATCTGGGAGACAGGCAAAAAATCGGCAAGGGATGGCGCTACAATGCTTTGGCATATTTGCAAGAATTAGCCAGCGAATATCCTGATAAATTTTGTCTCTCTTTATTGGGAACTCACGAAAACTTTTTAGTATGTGATTCTAGTTTTGCCATGTTGGGCAGTCACAATTTGCTGACGAATAGCGACCAAAGTGCCGAAAAAGAAGTGGGAATTCGCACGAATGACTGCCAAATTGTCAAGCAATTAATTGAGCGATTTGATAGCAGCGAAGTATTAAATGAGGAGGAGATAGAAAGGCGGTTTGTAGCCAGTTCGGATTACTTGGATAGAGCCGATTATTTGGAAGGATTAGCGGCGGATGCTGAAGATATTGCTTTAGAGGATAGCGGTGAGGATTTGGATGATGAGTCTGAGGACAGTTGGGAACCTGTTGTTAGTGTTGAGGAGTTTTGGGAGCGTTGCAAAAATCAGGGAGAAAGGGATTTTACAGGTATTAATTTAGCTGGTGCTTACTTGAGTAAAAGTTTCCTAACTTCTGATGTTAATCTGAGTAATGCTAATTTGGGTAAAGCTAATTTGAGCGGTGTTAATTGGCAGGGTGTCAAGCTCAGTGGCGCAATTTTGAAGGGAGCAGATATGAGGGATGGCTCTTTCTCTAGCACAAATTTTAGCGAAGCAAATTTATGCGGTGTCAACTTTTATAAGTCTAATTTATCCAGTGCAAATCTGAATCAAGCAAACTTAGTCAATGCCAACCTCGATCAGGCGAATTTATACAGTGCCAATCTGAATCAAGCAAACTTAGTCAATGCCAATCTTTCTCAGGCTAGTTTATACAGTGCCAATCTTTCTCAGGCTAATTTATCAAGAGCCGACCTCGCTCAGGCTAATTTACAATCAGCTAAACTAGAAAAAGCCAAATTAAGCAAAGCAAGCTTAAGAGGATCAAAGCTAGAATCTGCAAATTTTAGTGAAGCCGATTTGAACGGTGCAAACCTCAGCGGTGCTAAACTAAATCAACAAACAAAATTCACAACTGCCAATCTCGCTGAAGCTAACTTAAGCGGGCTATACTTGAGGAAAGTAGACCTAAAAAATGCTGATTTGACAAATGCCAATCTGAGTAATTCTAACCTTTTAGAAGCCAACCTCGATCGAGCCAATCTCAAAGGAGTTCAGCTTCAAGGAGCGATTTACAATCAAGCAACTTTATTTCCTACTGATTTCGATCCCGTGAAAGCGGGCGCTTACTTAATTGCTCCTTATGTATCGCTACAAAATGTCGATCTAACTGGTAGGGACTTGAGCAGTGTTAACTTGATGGGAGCCAATTTACAAGGTGTTAATTTGATTTCTGCACAATTGACGAGTTCCAATTTGAGAGATGCGAATTTGAGTGGGGCAAAACTTCAGGGAGCAAGG
This sequence comes from Microcoleus sp. AT3-D2, assembly GCF_036705715.1. Lineage (NCBI taxonomy): Bacteria > Bacillati > Cyanobacteriota > Cyanophyceae > Oscillatoriales > Microcoleaceae > Microcoleus > Microcoleus sp. AT3-D2. Next base: position 6,702 of record NZ_JAUBVE010000136.1, read on the forward strand.
CTAGACGGCTGTAATTTGAGCCGAGCTAATTTGAAGCAGGTAAACTTGAATGATGCAACATTAGTTAGTGCAGATCTAACGACAGCCGACTTAACTGAATCTGACTTGCGACAAGCGGAATTAAACTCTGCAAAGCTGCGTGGTGCTGATCTAGTTTCAGCAGACATCCGTGCAGCAAGATTAGACTATGCAGACTTATCTGGCGCTAACTTAACTGGTGCAAAAACAGGGCTATTTCATTCTAAACAGCTTCTTCAAAACGTCTAGACCATAGCCCGCGAGCCGTTGTGCCTGTGCCA
>NZ_JAUBVE010000137.1:0-6638 GCF_036705715.1 Microcoleus sp. AT3-D2
TTGCCCAAAAATAGCTCAAAACCTCTGCCTAGCATTTATGAGTATTTGTACTCATCGCAAAAGTGACACGCTCCCATTTTGCATCCCAACCAGGTTTTTGTTAGTCCAGGACTGACTTATTGAAATAAGTGACAAAAAACCCCAAAATGGATAATATTATTGCAGACATAAATAGTGAGACTTTTAGTAAAAAACTGCATAATGTCTGCAAATGTGCGTGAAGCGAAGCTATCCCGTTTCCCGCAGGGGTTCCCGAAGGGTAGGGAATCGCCCCGTCCCAAATCCCGGCTGAGGCAAGTTTTAATCCGACTTCCCATCGCCGTAATTGGTGGTATTATCGCCCTCAACCTTCCTCACTCCTTAATTCCAGTGTTTTTTACCAGTTTCATAAACTTCCAAAAGTTTTGTTGCCACATTTGGATCGCCAAAATATTCAAGATATTCAACACCAAGCTCAAGAATTGTTATCGTACGTATACCTGTTCTACTATCCCATACCCACCTTCCGTATTTACATTCATACTCATTGATTTTTTTATTTCTTATATGTATTAAAGTTTGTAGGCTCTTTATTCGGAGGCTTGCCTTGTACACGGTAAAGAGCGGTAATAGAAACTCGTTTATCCTCAATTGTTATTTCTTTACCATTGTAAATTAAGCTCGCCATAATTACACCATGATTTTGAATTACTTAAATTTTTATATTTGCTGCTGCATCATCAATCAACTGTTTCACATCTTTATCAACTGAATTATCTAGGGGTAGATAGGCACATAGGATGCAGCGATCGCACATAGTCATGGCTTTAATTTCATTCTTTTAGCAAATTTGGATCTTCGCGACAAGTCTAGAGTGGTAATGCTTCACCGCCTTGAATCGTGATAATCCTCATCCGATTGGTATCTGTTGCTACATCTAAACAAGCACAACCATATCCATAATAACCATTGGTTCTGACATATTCCTTTTCGTCACTGGGAATATTATCCATTCCTTCGGCTTGATATCCCCCTTGCCTGGAAATCACCCAAGTGCCATTTGTGTCTCTTAAATACCAATTTCCAGGTGTGGGATTGTGCAACCATCCACACCTAGTTTCTGTAGCCTTAACAGGCAAAGCTATGACAGAAATAAAGGAGATGATAGCCAGCATAAGCAAGCTTATTTTCATAACTCTAATCATTTCATCACCTCTTTGGTAAAGTATCACTACAACCAGCTTCTTTAAATTGTTGAAGCAACCGATTTCTCTCCGCTGGGGCAAGGGAACTCATTAATTGAGCTGGCTCGACTAGCGGTTTAGGCCAAGCGTATTCGTAGATACCAGGTTGATTATTTCTAGTGTCAATAAAAGCGACTCCTAAATAGTTGTCTTGTTGAATGAGACTCGCGAAATTAGTGGTTTTGATGGATTTTCCAGAGATAGTTCCTCGATCAAAACTTATCCCCCTGTCATTTGGTGTGGGAATAAAAGTTGTTATAATACAAACTTTACCTTTAAGACTTGAAGGGTAAATATTTTTAGTTTCTTCTAGTGCCGTCCATTGACCGATAAAAGGTGCTACATCAGGATTAACTGGCAACCAAGCTCTAACAAACTCTTTCAATTTTTGAGTTTCAGTTTCATTACGGCGATCTCGAATATAAAAATCACGATTACCCGGCGACGGCGAAGCCACAAAATTGCGAAACCGATTCATTAATTGCTGCAATTCATTCTCAGTAGGGTATCGTTTAGATTGTTGTGCAGTAATTGGTAAACAGAAAGCCAAAATTATTAAATTGACCATCAAGGCTACTACCCGGAATTTTCTCATAAGTAATACTCTCAAGTTCTGTTAACCCTTAATTTACCAGCAAATCAGCACATCTCCTCCTTGCTCATAAAACCTATGTATAAACCACCACTCCCACAACCCCAACTCGATCGCACGCCAATCACCTGCGATCGCACTGTGCTAAGTAAAACATACGCGATCGGCAAAAAAGCAGAGCGCCACAATTTGGCAAAACTAATAACCTGTACGGTTATATTACTGCCTGCAAACCTAGCTTTTTCTGCTCCTACTTACTTGGGTAGCGAACCTAGTGCTGAGGCTGACAGCGCTAAATTTACTCAAAAGGTTAACATCATCCTGGCTCAAGAAAGCACCCAGGTGCCGCTGAGCATTCGGTATGGTGGGACAGAAGCTAGGGGAGGCTTTGTCCTCATGCAACTGACTGCACCCAATCGAGATACAACTCAACCGGCTTACGGTGGCAAGCTTCGTTTCTACGATGTTCATCTTGCCAAAATGTTTGAAACTTCCCATTTTTTGTGCCAGCAGTTTAGAGGGGTTTCCGGTTATGAATGGGTTTATTCAGCAGGTAATGGAAGTATTCGCATGGGAAACTTTAGAATTCCCTGTAGTTTAGCTAGCGAAATGACTTCAACCTACCGCTTAGGTAAGCCAGAACGCACAAGCATTGCCAAAGATACCGAGGGCGGCCCTCCTGAATCAGATGTCTATTCTATTCCGATTTTAGACATCACTGGTTCTAAAGTTCAGCGGTGGATGAATTTTGTGCAAAATTTTAAACCAACTAGCAGGGCTCTGTAGCAACCTGCGATACTAAACGCTCAAACCTGCAATAAGCGTCATTTCTCAGCGTTCGACTGAGCACAACTCGACCGATCTCGCCGAATGTCTCGCGCCCAAGTCCAGGATTGTTTGCAACTATAGCGAAATTGATGGCTCACTCTCAGAACACTCAGGCTAAAATCTAGGATTAAAGTGAGGACACGCATCAAATAGGCTCTTTTTCATTCTTCCTTCTTCCTTATGTCTCCCAATGCGCGATCGCCCCGTCCCAAACTCCCGAATCGGCAAGTGTTAATCAGACTTGCCCTCACCGTAATTGCTGCTGTTATCGCCTTCAACATTCCTCACTCCTTAATTCCCATGTTTAAAGAATCCGTATCCCAAGCAACGCCGCCACCAGAAATCCAGAACGTACTCGCCGGCAAGCGCAAAATTGTGATAGTGGGCGACAGCATCACCGAGGCTGGGAAATACCCAGGAGGTTACGTTTGGCTGCTACAACGCTATCTGAATGCCCTTTATCCCGATCGCAAAATCAAAATCGTCAACGCCGGAATCTCCGGTAACAAGGCGACTGATATGCAAGCGCGCTTCCAGAAAGATGCGATCAACCAAAAGCCAGATTTAGTGATGATTAATGTCGGAGTAAACGACGTTTGGCACGCTTTCTTCAACTTCCCAAAAAATCAGTTTTATCCGCAAGGCAACTTGCCCACGGGAGTGCCGCTGGCAGAATATCGGGATAAAATAACTCAAATGGTGCTGGCGGCAAAAGTCGCAGGAATTCGAGTTGTACTGCTTTCTCCTACTCCTATCGGCGAGATTCTCGACGGCCCAGAAAATCGCAGGTTGCAAGATTATATTGCAGCGATGCGAGAAATTGCGTTGCAGAATCAGTGCTTGTTTATCGATTTGAATGGGCCTTGTCGAGAAGTTATCGGCACGTATCAAAAGCACGCCGGCAAAACTCTGAATTTGTTAGCAGCAGATGGAGTGCACCCAAATCAATCGGGATATCGAATTATAGCTTTTACTATCTTGCGCGGTTTGGGCATACCCGCAAAGGATATTGAGAATTTAGAAGTCAAAAACTGAATCTTTGAATTTAGTTAACAGTTGACGGTTGACTGTTAATTGAAAGTATCCAAGGTAAAAGCCCCTGATTTATCTCTGGGCTAAATTATTCAAATCTAAAATCTAAAATCTAAAATCTAAAATCATTCAATCGGTGGATGATACCGCTTCAACCAACAGCTACCAATAATAACTAATGCCACCACAACTATAATTTCCGTCCAAAAAAACGAAAGGAAATCACTGGCAGTTCCCACCGGCGGCACCCCCGGTTGAGCATTGCGAATAGCGGGAAAAGCAAACAGCATCACAGCAGTCCAACTCAGCATTCCCACTTCCGGCAACTTCCCAGATTGCATCACTTTTAATGCTAGCAAAAGTGCCATAGTTGACAGCACCCACATGATGACAATAATCACTAAGGCAAAGAATTTTACCGGGATTGAGCGAGTTGCAGAAACATCAATATAAATAAAGATAGAGGAATTCTCTTCCATCGGCTTATAACTGATGTCGAAACCAGGAACATCGGCATTAAACTTAAATTCCAACGGCACGGGATTCAGTTCAAATGGAGCAAACTTTTTACCAATCGAAGGCAGCGGATCAATCGAAATAGCTACTTTAGCAATGTGCCTATCAAATGGGTAATTGTTAATTTTTCCTTTGACTAAGTTAAACTTTAATGCAGGGACAATCATCGGTTTGCCTTCTTTAAAGGTAATTTCCGAATCCTGTACATTTGCGCCGTTAACTGTCATTAACAAGTCTTGCGCCGGGTAAGTTGGCCCTTTTTTATAAATACCTTTGAGTTCAAACTGCAAACGGGCTTCTAATTCGTTTTTAATGGGGTCAACGGCAATTAATGTCATTTTTACCTCAACCAAACCTTTGGACGCGACCGCGCTTTCTGGAGATAAATTGTAAGGCTCTTGGGCGTTAGCATTGTGAGAGTAAATAGATAAGATAATTGCAAAACTTACGATGATACTGCTAATTAAGATAATTATTTTTTTTAAACTAAATGTGTTAATAGTTTGCATTTATTATGATATTTTACATCTTGAATATTTGTTAGCACTCCTGGCAATCCGCCAGGGGTTTAAACCCCTGGCTCATAGCTAAAGTCGGTTGAAACCGACTAAAAAAACTCGATCAATAATAAATGTTGGTTTTAGTCCTATTTTAGAGGACTTTCGCTGTGAGCTGGGGGTTTTTAACCCCGGCGGGCTGTGGCGCTCATCGGCGCAAGAACCAGGCGAATCAACTGGTCACTACGAACCGATAGGAAGCAGTACATTTGGTGTGAAACTTCCGTGCAAACCGTAGGGAATGTGCTGTTTTAAATGCAAGCGCGCTAGGGGCCCTTTGGTGATGTCGCGAGCATCTAAAATCACTAAGGTCGATCGATGATTAGCTGCATCATACATTAAAACCAGCAGCCAGCCGTCATCCTCCGCAACAGCATCGGGACGGGTAACAAACACCGGTTCCCCCGCAAAACCACGCGGCGCGGCACTCCAAATTTGCCTTTCACCAGTCACAAAATCAATTTTGAGGATAGCTTGCAAAGGAGCATTTCCCGTGGGAGCATCAGCAGCACCGATATAAAGATATCGGTAAGGTTGTCCGACATTATTGGGATGCAAAGTCGGAAACTCGCAACACCGAGTTTCAACAACTTGATGCTGCACGGTTTTGTCTTGCAAATTTAACTTAAAGCGCCACAATTCGCCCGCTGGAATGCTGTCAAAATCAACCTCCAGAAAATCGGCGTTTCCTTCTACAGTTGGAAATGATTCGTAACAAACTGAATCTACAAAAACTTCGTCTCCTTCTTCCCATGCGTTGCAGTGGTGGAAGACAAAACAAGGTTCGGTTTCTAATATCTTCACCTCGTCAGTGCCGTTGCGGGGAATTAAAATTGCTTGCGTTGGCTTGTTTGGCGAAAATTGAATGCACTGGGATGCACTGCGAAATCCTAACACGAAAAGCAGCGGGTTGAAGCTGACGGGATTTTGGAAGAATATGCAGTAATTCGGGGTAATTACCATGTCGTGCAGGAAGGCAAAACCCGGTATTGCATGGGCGTGACGCTGCAAAAGTTTGCCGCTTTCGTCGAGTTCGTAAATCGTGATGGTACTCGAAAAACCCGGCTTGACAGAAAAGTTTACTAATCTGTCTCCTTTGCCATTTTTCCCTTTTTCAATTCTGGGGTGGGCAGCGAAGGCTTCACCAGGTTCCAAGATGCCATCTAGGGTGTCTAAACCGAGTGTTTCTAGGGTGCGGGGGTCGAGTCTGTAGGGCTGTGCTGCTTCCCAAAGTGCTAGCAGTTTGTCGCCCCAATAAATGATGTTGGTATTCGCAATGTTTTTGATTTTGACCTCAAAGATGTTGGCAAGCGGGCCCCCTGGCTTCTGTGTGCCGAAAACGCCTCGGTGGAGGATTTTTCCGGCTTTTTGTTCGGCGAGATAGCCTTCAGTGCGGACGAATCGGTTGCGGAAATGGGCGCGGTCTTCGGATATTGCGATCGCACAAATCATCCCGTCGCCGTCAAACGGATGGTGGATGCGCTGGCCGTTGACATCCAATAATCCGGGCCCGTTACGAAAGAATGTGCCTTGCAAGCCGGCGGGGATTTCGCCTTCTATGTCGTCAATCCAGTAGTCGGATTCGTTGGGTTGGGATTCGTAACCGCGCTGCCAGTCTGTGCGATCGTATGATACGTTTTGAGCTGCGGTTTGAGGTTGAGAAATCTGTAAGTTTGGCATTGGTAGAATAAGCTTTTATTGATTTAACCGCAGAGAACACAGAGGGCGCAGAGAGAAGGAAAATCGGAGAATTGGGAAACACATTTAAATTCATCCGTCCGTGTCAAAATCCGTGTGTGCCTGCGTTTATTTGCCAGGGCTATTTCATTCTAAACAGCTTCTTCAAAACGTCTAGACCATAGCCCGCGAGCCGTTGTGCCTGTGCCATAT
>NZ_JAUBVE010000138.1:0-6572 GCF_036705715.1 Microcoleus sp. AT3-D2
ATCATAAGTTAGGGTGAATCCGACTTCTAAACTCTAAACCTAAACCCTGCCTACTGTCTAGAACGAAATAGCCCTGACTTATCAAGCAAAACGGCAGCAACAGCAAGGGATTTTTCAGCGTCCCCTCAGCGAAACTGTCATGGCGTATTTAGTGTCGCTGGCGGCTTCTGCATTTATGATGTTTTTCTTCCACAAACTCAGCTTTGACGACCCGTGGTCGATTTGGTTGAACTATACGTTAGTATTGGGATTGCCGGCGGCTGTTGGCGGCGCCGCAGGGAGGTTGGCGGTATGAGTGAAAGTAATAACGAACAGCAACAAAAAAGAAGTCCTGCTGAATGGGTGACATTTGTGATCGCCTGCTTCATCCTTTTTACCCTCACCGGACTGGTAATCTACAACTGGGTGACTAAAAAGCAGGAACCTCCAGTTATTTCTCTCACTCGCAACACGCCAATTCGCGAAACTCAAGGGCAATTTTACGTGCCGTTTACAGTGACAAACACGGGCGGCGAAACGGCCGAATCAGTGCAAATCATTGCCGAACTCCGCGTCAACGGTGAAGTCGTAGAATCCGGCGATCAACAAATTGATTTTTTGTCAAGTGGTGAAACTCAAGAAGGAGCTTTTATTTTCAGCCGTAACCCCAGTCAAGGTGAGTTGATTGTGCGATCGAGCAGTTACAAACTGCCTTAACACAGATAAAACTCGGCGGTTAAAACCTTTTCATCTCTGTGAACTGCTTTGTAAAACTTATCTAAACTTGTCTAAACCCATTTTTAGACACAATTCGGAGTTTACTTCCTACGCTATTGGGTAGATGGCTAATCCCAAGATAAGTAGGCTATCCCCCTCAAGCCGAGGGTTTCCAATTTAAAATATTTAGACTTGCGTTCCAGTCCCGATCTAAAGATATGCCACAAGCAGGACAGTCAAAAGTCCGAATGCTTAGTGGCATATCTTTTTTAGTGCCACAATTAGAACAAGTTTTAGTGCTGGGGAACCATTGGTCTACCAGCACTAAATTTGCCCCATACATTTTGCACTTATAATCGAGTTGACGCTTAAATTCGTAAAAACCTAGATCCGATATTGCCCCAGCCAGCTTGTGATTCGCCATCATTCCTTGAACGTTCAAACTTTCAATCTTGATTAGCTTAAAAGTTTGGGCTAAATAAGTTGTTAACTTGTGAAGGAAGTCTAAACGAATACGAGCTATCCGTGCATGGAGCCGACGGATTTTTTGGTAGGTTTTGCGCTGATTTTGGGAGCCTCTTACCTGTTTTGAGGCTTTGCGTTGCAAGGTAGCAAGCTTGGTTTTCGATTGTTTTAACGGCTTCGGCGCATCAAAGACCTGCTGAGTTGACAGCGTGGCAAAAGAATTAATGCCTACATCGATTCCTACAGAGCTTTCAGATTGTTGAACTGGCAAACGTTCTGCATCAAGGCAAAAGGAAACAAACCAACGACTTCCTTCTTTTGAAATCGTAAAAGTTTGAGACACATAACCGCACTCTAGGGCTTCGTAGAGTCGAAAAGTCCCCAAGGTAGGAATCTTAATGGTTTTGCCAGCGCTTAGTAAAACTTTGCCGTTAGATGAATCAACTGTAAAAGATTGACCGTCTCGGCGGCTAGCAAATTTTGGATGACCTGCCTTTCCAGAGCGATATCTACTAAAAGCATCTTTCAAGTCAATCAAAGCATTTTGATAAACTCGACTAGATAACTGGTTCATCCAGCCAAATTCAGGCTGTTTCTTGACGTGGTTGGTAAGAACTTTTTTAACTTCGTTGATCACCTTCGAGTCTGTGAATTTTCCCTCGCTATACATTTGAGTCCGCAAGCTCAACCCAAAGTTAAATACTACGCGCCGGAATCCTGCGTGTTTTGCCATCAAAGTCGCTTCTGGGCCATTTAGTTTGAGCGCTCGTTTAATAGCAAACACAAAACTTCCTCTCAATAATCAACTATGGATAATTTTAGCAAACTATTTGGCACTTTAGTCAAGCTCTTTCTCTTCCTTCGCGCCCTACCCTTCGGGAACGGCTTCGCCGAACGCGTCTTCGCGGTTTGTTCAATCTCAAAACCCCCTTGCGCGTTGACATTTATTGCTATAGTCCGCGCAGGCGGGATTTTAATCGCTTTGGAATTGCGATCGAGCTAACGCTTCATCAGATTGTGTTCCCACTTCCAAACACAGCTAGAAATCAAATTTGTACAAATATGAGCCGTAATTGGCACTAACAAATTCCCAGTAGCTAAAACACTGTAACCCAACAGCAATCCGACAGCCGTTGCCCAAACAGCATAAGGCCACTGATCCAGGGATCCCAAGTGCAGAATGCCGAAACAAAAACTCGATAAAACTAAACTGGTAACATTCAATCCCAAAGCAGACAGCATAACGCCTCGAAATAGCAATTCTTCACTAAGTCCCGGCAGCAGTCCCAGCCAAATTAAATCCGGCCAAAACAAAGGTTTGAGCACTACTTCCAAGTAAACATCTGCACTTCGGCGATAACCAGGCCAGAGGTGATAAACGATCGCACTCCCGCCTGTAATTGCCAGTCCGAGCGCACATCCTTTTAGCAAGTCCATTCCTATCAATTTGACTGGCAAAAGCGATACCGATCCAAATAGCAACCACAATTTAGCAACCGCCAGCAACATAATTGCTGTCACGCCCATTGCTACTAAAACTTGGGTGCGCGTCAAGGGTTCAATTTCAGGATTTCCGGGAAGTTTTTCTGCCACTTAATCACTTTTAGATTTGAGGTTTGAGATTTTAGATTTGTTGAGTTTAGTCAGAAAAACAACGCAGGGAGGAGATGTCTGCACCCAAGGAAGCTGGACTGATGCCGGCTCGCAAAGCGACCAAAACTCCGATCGCCTCTAAATATGAGTTTACATGCAAAGCTTTGATTCCGAGTTTTTCTGGAGTCGCCTGCATCTGGGTTTTGTTGTCGCCGACAGCGATGATTTGTACAGACGATCGCGCACTCAAACTCAGAATAGCACTGCCGCCGCAGGCTGTGGCGGGTATCACCACCGCATCGACTTGATCGGCGGTAATTGATAATTGATTGTGCTGCTGGCTTTCTGGCGCTACCAATTGGGGAGCTTTGCCCAGGCCGGCAAGCACGCAAGGTAGGAAAGTATAGCCGATTTCCTCAGCAGCCGATCGCGGGGACAGGTGCGGATCGAGGGGAAGCGCAGACAGCGCCGGGGCGTGGGCGCAGGGAATTTTAAACGTCCTGACGACGAGGTGGCTGATGACAGCTTCCGCGCCGGCTAGGGGGTCAACTCCTTTGCCGCGGCGGTAGTTTTCGAGGGCGAGGCTGCCTTCATCGTCTGGAAATCTCGCCACAACTGCGATCGCCTCTACTCTTGCTTGTTTGATTAATTTTTCCGCAGCGCGCAATAAACTGTCTGGATTGCCGATCGTCCCCCAGGATGCCCCTGACTCAGAAATACGCAATTCTACTTGCAGAGGGCGATCGGTTAAAACACAATCCGTTATATTCAAACCCAATGTAGCTCTAGCAGCATCTACGGCTTGCAAGTGGCGCAACTGCAAGTCTGGTTCAATGCCGGCATCGAGGATTAAGCCGATGCGATTTTGATGTACCGGTTGCAGGCCCCAGCATCCGGCAGCAAATTTGTCAAGGGCGTAACCTTCAACGTAGAGTGCGTTAGGTATCGGCCAATAAAGTTGAGCGCCGTTGAGGACGTTGGGGTGAGTGATCAGGGTGTCTGAAATTTGGGCGATCGCCTTAGCCACCGGCAGCGCATCTCCTGCAAAGCCCCCGATCGATGCTCCAACGCCTGTGGGGACTATCAAAACCACTGTCAAAGGGCGGGGGTTCACGGTGTTGCGGGGGATGCTTCCACGAGCACGTAGCCTTCTACCACAGCCTTTTGCCGATCGACATCCACGTCTGTGACGGCCCACCGCAGGGGTTCCCCGTGCTTTTGCAGTTCAATTTCAATAGCCGAGTGCAGTTGCTCGGCGGTATCGTGGAGGTCAACTTCTGCGGAAATGAAATGGGTGGTCATAGGGCGATCCATAGTGGTTTTACCGCTAACGGTACTTAGGTCAATTTTAGCTTAGTCCTAGGATTTACCGAATTGGCGATCGTACACAATGTCTTCTTTTTCGGTTTCTATCTTCAAGTTCGATCGGGGATAAGCAACACACAGCAACACATAACCTTCTGCCTGCAGTTCGGGACTAACGCCCATGCCATCAACTTGATCGACTTGACCCTCAATAATTTTAGCAGCGCAAGTAGTACAAACCCCCGCATTGCAAGAACTCGGCAACTCAATGCCGACGGCGTTGGCGGCGCGGAGAATTTGTTTATCTTCGGGTACTTCTACGGTATAGGTAGTGCCTTGGTGGAGCAATTCAACAGTGTAAGTCTTCGACATATTTCAATTATTGGTTTTAATTCCCCAATTGGAATTTACGCTAGATTTGGAAACAAAGCAATCAGTATTTTACCGCTGTTTGTGCTTTTGTGCAATTTTACAACATTTTTTTTTACTAATATTTTCCCTGAAATTACTCAGCAAACAATCGGCACGTTGTCAAGTCTTTAGCGGCAAAAAATCTAATTTTTTAAAATTTTTATATTGTCGGCTATTGATGACAGTATTTTTTCAAACACTAACTAGCTCTACCACAAAAAGTATAAGATCGGTAAGTACGAGTGGAGAACTCCTGAGATGCCAACTCCTTTATGCCCATAGCTCACTAATAAAGAAGACCGAACGCTTCGGAAACTCAGTAGCGATCGTGGTATGCCAGCACGGCTTAGACCGCGCGCTTCGATTCTAACTGAGATGTTGCACCATTCTCAATAAAATTTTTATGAACAGGCTTTCCGGCCTGTGAAGCGAGAAAATTCATCTCTTGTGGAACGGGCCCCAGAGCCCGTTAAGCGAGAATGGTGCAAGATGTGAGTTCCAACGCTCTTTTTCCACTACTCTGCGTAACTTAATCCCAAGTCAGATATTTGCAGTCAGTTTTCAGACCTGCGACTAGAAGATGGTTTAATTGTATTTATAGGAAAAATGAAATCATGACAAATTCAACTTTGGGTCGTCATGCGGTTGTGATTGGCGGGAGTATTGCCGGACTGCTGACCGCTCGGATTTTGACTGATTATTTTGAGCAGGTGACACTCATTGAACGAGATTGTTTTCCTCTTCAAGCAGAACCCCGCAGGGGCATTCCTCAAGGCACTCAACTGCACATTTTGCTGACCCGATGCCGTCAAATTATCGAAGAGTTGTTTCCGGGCTTGGAAGCAGAACTCATTGCTCAAGGAGCGGTAACAGTGGATATGGCAGGCGATGTGGAATGGCTCAATCCTTTTGGCTGGACTGCTCGTTTCCCCTCTGGATTTACAGTGCTCTCTTTCAGTCGGTGCATTTTGGATTGGTTGATTTACCGCCGGTTAGCGGGAACGAGCCAGCTTCATTTCCTGGAGGAAAGCTATGTCACTGGGCTCATTTCAACTCCTGATGGAACGAGCATTGCTGGAGTGAGAGTCCGGCAGCGCCAGCAAACCGGAGAGACTCAAGAGCACACCTTAGTCGCTGATTTGGTGGTGGATGCAAGCGGGTTTAATTCGCAAGCCCCCAAATGGCTGAAAGCATTGGGCTATGAAGCACCAAAGGAAACAGTGATTACAACTGGCATGGGATACGCCGGCCGCGTCTACGAGATTCCTGCGGGATTTGAATCCGATTGGAAAGGCGTGTACCTGCAAGCGGCTCCACCCGAACGAACTTCAATGGCTATCCTGTACCCGATTGAAAATAACCGTTGGCTTCTGGGATTCTGTGCCACTGCACCCCACCGCCTCCCAAAGGATGAAGCTGCCCTTTTGGATGCGCTGCAGCAGTTACCCAGCCCTATGATTTACAACGCTCTCAAGCAGGCTAAACCTTGTACGCCGATCGAAATTTACTATCCTCCCGGCAATCGGTTATGCCACTACGAAACTCTGAAGCGACAACCAGAACGGTTTTTGGTTTTAGGAGATGCTGTTTGTTCGTTCACGCCAATTTACGGTCAAGGCATGACCGTAGCCGCATTGGGGGTGAAGACCTTAGATGCCTGTTTGCAAAACATTGTCGGACAACCCTCACCCAACCTAACTGGATTGGCAAAAACATTTCAGAAACGACTGGCACAGATCAATGCAGGGCCTTGGATTGCCTCTACGACTCAAGATGCTAAATACCCCAGCGTCCGAGGCACTATTAAGGATGCCAGCGCCCTGGACAAGTTCATGGGATGGTATATGAACCAAGTCATTCATTTAACCGTTCGCGACACTCAAACAACACTCAGTTTGTTTGAAGTGTTGCATATGCTGAAATCGGCTGGCACACTGTTTCAACCTCGAATTTTGTTGCAGGTCTTAAAGCAGGTACTGGCAGGTCGATCGAACTCAACTCAAGTTAAAAAGTCATTGACTCCTTTGTAACCCACATTCCGCAGATATTCAAGCAGATTTAATTTCAAAGGAATTCATAATTGCCAAAACCTCAAATGATTG
>NZ_JAUBVE010000139.1:0-5910 GCF_036705715.1 Microcoleus sp. AT3-D2
GATTAAGTTGATAATGCGGCAAGGGTATGGTTTTTCTAATTTTAATAATTTTAGGAATCGCGTATTAGCTTGCTTTTCGGATTAGAAAAACTTATAACCATAAGTTCAGGAGAGCCAACCATAGTGACTTAAAGTTATCATCGGTCAGGCTGTTTTAGTCGCAAGCTGAGGCTGGCATTTTTTATCATTTGCTGAGTTTTCCAAGTGGCGAGAAAAAGGAATTTGTATTGAGTGACTAAGTAGTTAGCTGTGTGCTTGTGTAGCTCCGATAGTAGGTTGTTAATCTTGATGCGAATTGGGGCTGTGGTTTTTCTGATTGAATAACGCCGAAGTCGCTTGAAGTCGCGAATTTTTGCCAGCCAAATGAGAGAGATTGGTTGGTCTCGCTGAGATGCTCATCTGTAAATACGATTGATATCTAATTTGCCTCTTCCCAAGATTTCTGAACCGTCAAGCTTACGTCACAAAGGTTCAGACACTAGGGTAGAATCAAAGTAATATTTACTGATCCAAAACTAGAGTTGCTCAAAATTTGGTCTGGGGGCTCATGCAGCCGACGATCGGGCAGTGACCGATCGCAGATAATTAATCAAAATATATTTCAAAAGGGCGATCAAGGTTTTCGTAAAAGCTATCATCACAGAACATAGCTCATCTTTAATTTAGTACAGCTAACCGCGCCACCACGGGCGCTGTAATTTGAGCAAACAATTTGGGAAAATAGAATTAGCCTGGGAGGGGGACACACCCCGCCCCGCTTTTCTCTCCCGGTACGGGGAACCCCCAAGTGATATGCCCTGACGCTATAACGAGAGTATCCCGCAAGTTAATCAGGTAAGTAAGCAACTTAGCACTCAACGAACAAGATTTGATTGCAAGCACAGGCAAATCCTTCCAAGGTCTCGTCAATTGGTGGACGAAGCTTAGAGGGGACTGCGAGCTTACACTTGAGAGATAGGGATTGAGCAAGAAAATGATAGCTGATCCATAAGCAAAGAATACGGGGGTTAAAACCCCGCGTTGGTTTTCCTCTCAGCACTCTTTGTGACTGAGTTTCCCACCTATTGAGTGTTTTTTATGACTAGCACATCCGCGCCTCGATCCACATCGATAGTTGCTCTAAGCGCTTTTACTCCGGCTCTCACCAAGATGATTCTGTCGGGTTACGTCAACGGCGAGCAAGTGAAGCAAGCTCAAATTGAAAGCCAGAAGTCGGGCAAGCGTTTAACGGAGGTATTAGAAGCACTTACCGGGCAGCCATTACCCCCAGAATTGCTGCGACTTTACAAGAAGCAGCAGATGTTTGAACGAAAGATAGTCTACGGGGTTGAAGCATTTGACCCGGAGATGAGCGAAATGTCTAACGAGCAACTCGGAATTATGCTCGACGCGTTGAAAATTTCGATCGACATTTGTCACCAAGGTCGGTTTTTACCCGTAGCGAAGACTGAAACTGAGCCTGCGGCGGTTTTAGTAGCAATGGTAGATCCCGACAACCTCAACGCCATAGAAGATTTGCGGCGGATTTTACAGCCTCACGGCTTGGCTTTGCAGCGGCGAGTGATTACGCCAGACGACTATCAGGACATAACTTCTGCCTATCAAGACGACCAAGTTAAGAGGGAAGCTAAAAAAGCTGAAATCGAAAAGCAGAGAAAGATGGATTTAGGGGAGGGAGATTTTGGCGAGCTCTCTCTAGAAGAGGAGAGTAGCGACCAAGAAGACCTCGCTAACACCTTGGACGATGCTGAGGCAGCTCCCGTAATTAAGGCCGTCAATATCATTTTGGCTAAAGCTTTGTCGGAAAAGGTGTCTGACATCCACGTAGAACCTCAAGAAGAGTTCATGCGGATTCGGATGCGGAAAGACGGGGTACTGCAAGAGTATTTCCGGTTTCCCAAGCAGGTAGTCGCATCGATTACCGCTCGTTTCAAGATTATTGCCAACCTGGATATTGCCGAACGCCGACAAGCTCAAGACGGGCGCATCCGCCGGGTGTTTGAGGGACGCACGGTGGATTTCCGGGTGAACAGCTTGCCTTCCCGGTACGGCGAAAAAATCGTGCTGCGGATTTTGGACAGTTCCAGCACTCAGTTGGGTTTGGGTTTGTTAATCTCCGACCAAGAAACTCTGGCTTTAGTGCGAGAGAGTGCTAGCCGTCCGTTCGGACTGATTTTGGTGACGGGGCCGACGGGTTCGGGCAAGTCAACTACTCTGTACTCGATTCTGGCGGAACGGAACGATCCGGGGGTTAATATCAGTACGGCGGAAGACCCGATCGAATATGCTTTGCCAGGAATTACCCAATGTCAAGTAATTCGGGAAAAAGACTTGACTTTTTCCAACATTCTGCGGGCATTTTTGCGGCAAGACCCTGACGTGATGCTGGTGGGGGAAACGCGGGACAGGGAAACAGCCAAAACTGCTCTGGAAGCGGCTTTGACGGGACACTTGGTGCTGACGACGCTGCACACGAACGACGCGGCCGGAGCAGTCGCGCGTTTGGCAGAAATGGGCGTAGAACCGTTCATGGTTTCGGCCGCTCTGTTGGGCGTGTTGGCTCAGCGTCTGATGCGGCGCGTTTGCGACAAATGCTGCATTCCTTACCAGCCTACTGCTGCAGAACTCGGCAAGTACGGTCTGTCGGCTTCTCAAGAAATTGATCTGACTGTTTACAAAGCCAACACCATACCCGTGGAGCAAAGGAAGGAACTCGCAGAACGCGAGGAACTTTGTCGGAAGTGCGGCGGCTTAGGCTACAAAGGACGGGTAGGGGTTTACGAATTCCTGAAAAATACTGAGCGGCTTCAAACTCTGATCACTCAAGGAGCTCCCACAGAGCAAATTAAGGAAGCAGCAGTAGAAGAAGGGATGAAAACGTTGTTGGCTTACAGCTTGCAATTGGTGCGGGAAGGCGCGACTACTTTTGAAGAAGTCGAGCGGGTGACGTTTACAGACTCGGGCCTGGAGGCGGAAATGAAAGCCAAACGCAAGCAGGGACTTACCTGCAAAACTTGTCAGGCGGAATTGAAGCCGGAGATGCTGGATTGTCCGTACTGCTTGACGCCACGCTTTGTGGATTGATTCAGCAGCAGTTAACTGTTGACTATTAACTGTTGACTGTTAACTGAGCTAGATTGGTCAATAACTATCAATTCGATCGAGGAGAGGTATCTATGGGTCTGATGATTGAAGACGTACTGGAGTCCCTGGTAGAGCAAGGGGGTTCGGACATACACATCCAAGCGGGCGCGCCTATATTCTTCCGAGTCAGCGGTAAACTAACTCCTCAGACGCAATACGGCGACATTCTGTCTGCTGAGGAAGTGCAGATCCTAATTTTCCAAATGCTCAACAATATGCAGCGCAAGCAGTTGGAAATGGAGTGGGAACTCGACTGCGCTTACGGCGTTCGGGGATTGGCTCGGTTCCGCGTCAACGTGTACCGGGAGCGGGGTGCTTGGGCTGCTTGTATGCGGGCTCTGGCTTCTAAGATTCCTAATGTAGATGCTTTAGGCGTGCCGCAGATTTTGCGGGATCTGACGGAAAGACCCAGGGGTATGGTGTTGGTGACGGGACAAACGGGTTCCGGGAAAACTACTACGATGGCGGCGTTGTTGGATCTGGTCAACCGGACGCGGGCGGAACATATTCTAACAGTTGAAGATCCGATCGAATACGTGTTTCCTAATATCAAGAGTTTGTTTCACCAGCGCCAAAAGGGCGAAGATACTAAAAGCTTTGCTAATGCGCTCAGAGCAGCTTTGCGCGAAGATCCTGATGTGATTCTGGTGGGGGAAATGCGGGACTTGGAAACGATCGGTCTGGCAATTTCAGCAGCAGAAACGGGTCACCTAGTGATGGGAACGCTGCACACCAATTCTGCGGGTGCAACGATCGATCGGATTTTGGACGTGTTCCCGCCCATTCAACAACCCCAGGTTCGCGCCCAGGTGTCTAACTCTTTGGTGGGAATTTGCAGCCAAAATTTGGTAGTGAAAATTGGGGGCGGCCGCTGCTGCGCTATGGAAATCATGGTGAATACTCCAGCTATGGCTAACTTGATCCGGGAGGGCAAAACTCCAATGATTTACTCCCAAATCCAAATGGGGGCGAAATTGGGCATGAGGACGATGGAAATGGCCCTCGCTGAACTTTACAAGAGCGGTAAAGTCACTTGGGAAGCGGCAATGAGCAAGGCTTCTAAGGCTGACGAACTCGAACGCTTGATCGGCCCGGCACCTGTTGGTGGCGCCCCGGTAAAAGCTCATTAATTCCTTCAGCAGTCATTAGTCCGGAGTCTGCCAACTGCATTAATGACTGATGATTGGTGAGTCATAACTTTTAATAAATTTTCAGAGGTGAGCTGTGGCTACCAACGTTATCCGCGAAAAACCGAAAGGTGGCTTTGATTTCAGTAAGATTCAGGAGCAAATTGAGTATAGCCTTACCAGCCTTACTGTTAAGGATATGGCTATTTTTGCTCGTCAGTTTGCGGCTATGTTTAATGCAGGGGTGGCGATCGTTAGATGCCTTTCCGTGCTGCACGAGCAGTGTTCTAATGCTAAGTTGAAGCGAGCGCTCAGAAGCATGAACGCTGATGTGCAGGAGGGTATAAACTTGGCAGAGGCGATGGCTAAGTTTCCTGATGTGTTTGACCAACTGTTTATCAGTATGGTGGCGGCGGGAGAAGTCGGGGGGGTACTCGATGAAACCCTAGACCGTCTGGCGGTGATGATGGAAAAAAATCACAAGACGGAGGCTGAAATTAATTCTGCGATGTCTTATCCGAAGACTGTGCTCTTTATTGCGATCGTGATTTTTTTCGCAATGACTATATTCTTGCTACCAACTTTCGCTAAAATCTTTAAGGATATTGGTGCAGATTTGCCGACTTTTACGCTGATAATGTTGGGAATTAGTGCATTTTGTACGGCTTGGCCTCCGATCCAACAGATAACAGTTATTGGGGTGATTATAGCGCTCAAAATTGCCTTCGATATGTACTACAAAACTCCAATAGGTCACCTACAAATTGATAGAATTGCGCTGAAATTGCCGATTTTTGGAGATTTGATTGAAAAATCGGCGGTGGCTCGGTTTTGCGTGATATTTGGGTCGCTGACGCGATCGGGCGTGCCGATTCTCAATTCCTTGGAAATTGTGCGAGATGTGGCTGGGAATCAGGCGATATCTAATGCGATCGAATATGCCAGACAGGAAATTCAAGGCGGCGGCATGATCAGTATTGCTTTGCAAGAACAAGCTGTTTTTCCGTCTTTGGCAATTCAAATGATGGCAATTGGCGAGGAGACAGGGGAACTTGACAAGATGCTGATGAAAGTTGGCGCTTTCTACGAAACGGAAGTGGAAGAAGCAGTAAAAGGACTTACCAGTATGCTAGAACCTCTGATGATTGTTGTCGTCGGTGGTATCGTAGGTTCGATTTTGCTGTCGATGTATCTGCCGATGTTCTCCGTGTTTGAAAAGCTGTAAAAAAGAGCTAATTAGCTATTAGTTATTAGTTAGTAGCAATTAAGCTGTTCAGCATTTAAATTTTTTGCCTTAAAGCCAGGGTGCAAGGAGTCTAGGCTTCAAAAATCCCAATTTAAATGCGTATCAGCTTAACGCATAACCAATGACTATTTCAATCGTCCCCAGGCTCTGCCTGGGCAGACTTTTGGAGGAGGTCCAGCATCGATTAAAAGGAGAAAACAATTTGGAGGCAGAGCCTCCAAATCTTCGTTACCAGGGTCTTCCCATTGGTGACAAATTACGAAAATGCCACAAAAGTAAAGTAGGATAGGCAGACAGATTTAACTGCGGCCTAATCCCAGGGTAAACGCATCTAAATTAATTTGACAAACACCTAAATTTGTGCATTACTAAATAACTAAAAAAACTTTTAAA
>NZ_JAUBVE010000140.1:0-5586 GCF_036705715.1 Microcoleus sp. AT3-D2
ATTCTAATTAACTCATAATTTTGCCTGGAATATCATTCTACTATGTATTTGTGTAATTAATTCTGTCTAACTACTTACGGGATTGTCCTCTTTGCACTCTGCTAAAAATTCAGCCAGTGGCCGGATAGCTTCCCGAATATCAGCGGTTGAGCAAGCGTTTGTCCAGCACTGGTACTTACCGTTCTTGGAGTTAATCCCTAAGCTGTGGCCCTCGCAAACAGGGCAAATATAGTAATTTTTGGCTTTGCCGGGTTCCAGTTTGTCGAGATAGTCGCGGATGTCAAATTTTTTGGGCGTGCTTGAAGTTTGCTCGTTATCTGGAGTAGAATTGTCGTACATAAATTTGGCTCGACCCTAAGAAGAGCTGAATGTGGATAAGCCTCAAAACCGTTGCGGTCAGGTCTCAATTGAAAGCAGCGGTTTTTTGGTGTTTAGAATTTGTTGAAAATTTAGAGCATAGGAGAGACCGCCCCGCTAGTTGACTAGGGGTGCGATTAAGCTGTCGTTGCGAGCACAGCCACCTATTTCGGCGTCTGGCAATGGCACAAAACCTTTAGGCGGGCCGATGCAAGAATGTTCGGGATGCGATTCAGATACGCACTGGATGTATCCTCGGCACTCAATTTGAGTTTTCCTGACCCGTACAAACGCTGTATTGTCGTCAAAGAAATCTTTAATAGAGTAGAAACTTTCTCGACGCAGGGACTCAAAATGCGAGTTTTCAAGAGCCTTAACTTTGCTAACAACAGACCTAAAAGATTTGTCTAGAGTGCGCTTGTCCTTAAATTGCGCCAGAAAAATTTCATTGGAAACGCGCATGGCAGCCTTCACAAATGCGGGGCTTTGCCATGAAAGTTGTCGTTGGTGTTCCCACAAGAATCTTAAAGGTTCGTCATGAGCGCAACGACCCCAGAGAAGTCGGATTAGTTTTTGCTGCGTCGCTAAGTCCATCGTTTCATTTTACCTGTCCGCTTGAAAACGGCTAAACCGACTGTTCATTTTGCCTCTCGCTTACCTTCTCGGTCTCTACGACTTCGACCTTATACATCGACGAGTGAGTTTTTGGCGGGAAACGTAGACAGAGAGAGGGTTTCAGAAAAAGCGGTTTTCGAGGCAAAATAGGGTAATTTTCCCCCTTACAACTAAGCGTTTGTGTTCAGTCTCCCTGGCCACCCAGAACCGCATCCCACTGTCGAGGTTGTGGTTCCCCTGGTGTTGGCGGGACTGCTACCCCAAGTTGAGGTAATTGCAGGTCATTGAGGTAGTAAGCGTACTGATTGCCCTCCCCCCGTTGCGGGTAGAACTTGCCGTTAGTTTTCCAAAAGAAATCTTTACCTCGCAAAACCGCCAGAACTAACTCTATTTCTGACTTAGTACCAGTCAATCTTAAGGCTGCTGCTGTTGGTATATTCGACTGTCTAGTCATCACCTTCCCCCTTCACGAACGGCATCAAGAATTCGTACTCAGCCTTCGCATCCCGGTAGGCTTGGCTGCTGCCTGCACTGACCCTCCAAACTTCTTTAAGGATTTTATTCTTGCCGGTGATGCCCTTCGCGTGACATTGCAGAATCAGTTCGATTTGTTCGCGCTGCTTGGTGGATAAATTCACTACTGCCAGTTCGCCAGAATCGCCAGAAGTCTGATTCAGTAGCAGTTCTAGTGATTCTCTTATCGAATCGAGTTCTGCCTCTTGTTCGTCGGTTCGTTCGTTTGTTGCCAGAATTTGTTCTGCTTCCTGCTGTCTTTGTTTCTGAGAAATGTACACGCTTGTCGAGATTTCATCCACCACATCGGCGGTGATTGCCCTGGTTTTAATTGCCTCAATTTCTCCCTCGTCAGCCAATTGACGGGCGATGTTGCCAGCCGACACTGCACAAGCAATTGCAGCACACAAGCCGACACCTTGCAGTGCTTTGTGAGTGTCTAGCTTTTTGTCCAGGGCTGCTAGTGGAGTCAGCCAAAGCACGACAGAGGACGCGCTCAAAACAAACAGTTTTAGCTGCATAGAAACACCCCCAAACCAATCAGCAGCATCGCTAAACCGCCGATTAAAAGTGCTTGTAAGTCAGTCACTGAAATCTTAAGCAACTTACTCAGGGAGTAGTCAAGCAACCAACTCAAACCCCAAGCAATCGCAATCGCTGCTAACAGGAATAAAACGGCTTTCATTGCCATCGGATGCAGACTCGCTATCCACCCAAAAAGGGAGAAAGCGACGCATCCGGCGACAAAATAGTTTGCCAAATACATCGCTTTCATTTAGTCAGTCCCCCCCGTGAGTTTGGCTTTAATCGCATCAATCCGAGTTCTGGCGTCACTGTCAGCTTTGTCAATCCCTAAACCCAGTCGGGCATAGCCGGGACGCAAACTGTGCAAGTGCTTAGCTAGTCGAGTGTCTGAGCGTTTTTTACCCAGTTCATTATCGGCGACAACACCCTCGTATTTGTGGTGATGGCGGTGAACTTTAGCGTCGGCTTCTTCGACTTTTGCCAGTGCTTCATAGGCGCGTTTAGACTGTTTTGCACCGTCTGTTTTTTTCCTTTGCCAAGTCCTTCATAGCGTCCGCTTCTTCCTTGGTAAAGTAGCGCGGTGCTGGCACAACTGGAACACTACGGATGCTGGAAAAGTTACCAGGATTTAGTGGTGTGATAACGCTTGCATCAGTGCTTGCCAGAACTTTTGATTTGTCAATAGCGTGTCCGCCGTCGTTGCTGGCAGTAAGTTTTCCAGCATCAGAATTGCCGCCGAAAAGGCGTAGTTGTAAGCTCATAGTTTTGTCCCGATTTGAATGTGGATGCGAACAGGGGAGGGAAATAAATTCAGAGGGTTGATTTGTCGCCACATAGACATTGCCAGCACAAACACCCCCGCCGATGCGAGCACGAGTGCGATGAGTTGAGAGAGGTCAACCCAGTCTAAAAAGTTGGTGGAATTCTGGCGGGTGAAGCCACACACGGGGAATGAACCGTCGTTAGTCCAATCGAGGTTGTCTACAGTGTCTAGTGGTATGTCTAGCACCGTGTCTACAGTGTCTAGCGGTGCGTCTACATTCACTGTGTCAAGCGATTCACCGTCAACCAGGTACAGTTCTAGCAGCGCTTCCCACGTAGCAGTTTTGCTGAGTTTCCCAAACTGTCTGGCATCTTCATTGGTGAAGCCACGGTCATAGGCGATCGCCTTGAGTTGGTCAATGCGACGGTAGCTGACTGTGGGTTTAGTCATGACTGACAAACCTTAAATCACCGCCAACAGTCAAGCGCTCGTCAAAGCACGGATAACAAAAGTCCGGCATCCCCCCGCTAGTCCATTCAATTGAGTAAGCCCACTCTTGCTTGTTAGGATGCCAGCAAGTACCGCACACGTTGCCGTACTCAATTTGCTCTATTTCAACTTCATCAATCCAGTGGTCAGCGACCTTGTTACCGATACTGAATTCCGGGGCCGGATATTTCTTAGGACTTCCAAGAGCTGATTGAGAACGCGGCACAAAAAACAGCAAAGCTGCCGATGCGAGTTTCTGCAATAACTCGCGACGGGGAAACATTAAGAGTTGCGATCGTCCGTCTGGACAATCGGCTGAAAGTGGCATAATTTATAGGCTCCAACGGTTGCTAAGAAACGGTTGGGGAAGTCGTGGTTTGGCTAGCATTGTCAGTGCTCGTCAACCGCGCATCAATCTTCCTTAGTTACTCACGATTGCAGACTTACACTCCCTTGTCAACACAGAGACTGTAAAGTTTTGTTTCAAATTATTCGGCAAGCAACTCCATCACTTCGTCGGGCGTAATGCCGTAGATAGCAGCCAACAAATCGACACATTGTGCGTTACTTCCTATCCGTTTGAGTACCCCAATCGCGCTACCTAAAGGAATAGTTTCCTTTGTAGATTGAGTCAACAAGTTAATTGTTGTTTCAGTGTTAGCTCGTCTCTTGTAAATCCCTTCATTCATCTGTGTTGAATGCCCTAAACTTTTAGCTCTCGTCTCCTGAGACATCCCTCCCATTTGACCATTAAGGTTAGCTAAATGACGCAGTGCGTGAGTTTGTGATAGACCTTTGTTTAGTCTGGTTAAAAATTGACGCGCTCTCCTAGCGTAAGCTTTACCAATGGTATTTGGATTATCTGAAACTGAATGAATTTCCGGCAATTGTCCTGCTTTGAGTTCTAAACGCTTTACCAAATCGGGATGGGTAGGGGGAAGCATCGGTACACACAATCTGTAGCCAGTTTTGGTCGTCGTGTCTAACAACGTTTTATCACCCACTACAGCAATCATTTTTATATTGCTTGGCTCAATGAGCGCCGGGATGATAACCCCATCCTTTGCTGTAAATGGTTTGTCGATGTTCTGAACAGCAAAGACCTCATGAACCCGAAAGCCATACACAACTTGCATTGACAGCACCCACATCCACCGCCTGCGCGACTCTAAATGGTATCGTTTGTCATCAGGAACTGTTAAAATTTCCTCCCGAAGTTTCAAAAATTCATCAACTGATATAGATTGAAGGTCTTGTCTAAACTCTGTTTGTGTACCATCAACCTCTTTAAGGCGACCCAGTAAGTCAGCGTTCTGAATTGTTTCGGCGAGCTTACGCATAGCACACAAGCAGTTTTTGAAGCATTTAGTTCCTTTCTTTTTGCTGTTGACTGCCAACAGAATATCGGCTAAATTGACAACCGTGTTTTGAGGCAACAGTCTGTAATAGTGCCCATAAACTACATTCCAAGACCGCTGCTGACTAATATTGCTTCTATCACGCTGTTGGCGGCGTTTAGTTCGTCCATCCCAGTATTCTTTCTCTACTTTTGTAATTGCCTCGCCGAACGTTATCAAGTCGTTCTTGATGATGTTTTTTTGCAAAATAACATCCTCATACCAGCTTAAAAATTGAGTCTCACTAGAGAACGATTCTAGAGCGGTAGCAACCAAGTGAGCTTTATTTAAGGCGTCAGTGATGCCCTGCATTGTGAGGTAGCACCCACAGGTTTTGTTGACTCGCTTGTCACCTAGTCTGAACTGAAGGGTGATGTAAGACCCCCTAGCCTTACTATCCTTCTTTAGTCCTACCCCTTTGGGGCATTCTTTCTGTGCTTGCTTGAAGTAGTCCAAAATCCGCTCATACCCAATAAGGTAGTCAGCGGATGTACTGAGTGTGACTGAATTAGATTTTTCGCTCATCTTTCGCTCAATTCTCCATAGTGCTGAGTCGCTTACTGTGTAAACAATACAGCAGACCGCTCAGTTTTCGCTCAGACGCAAAACAGGTTTCCTAGATTGAGCGAAAAAATAGGCTAGGATGGCGGAAAGTGGTAGAATAATTCCGAGAGCTTAATTCAAATCCTGTCATCCCGATTGACTTTGACTCTTTACAGGTAACGGGTTTCAGATTTATTACGGCGTTGCTGAATCAGTCTATGATGGGCTGAGGAATGGGCACCTCTCGGAACTTGAGATAGTGAAGTAACAATCGAATTGAATGCGCTAACATTTCTACTGATTTGGAATAAGTAGCTAGACAAAATTAATTACATAGTTTTCTCCAAATTCTTTCAGGATTTTTTCCACAGAGGTAACAAAAGT
>NZ_JAUBVE010000005.1:0-76872 GCF_036705715.1 Microcoleus sp. AT3-D2
TTTCCTTGTTTCTTTAGATTCACTTCGTCGATCGGTACGATCGACTGATCATCGGTACGATCGACTGATCATCGGTACGATCGACTGATCATCGGTATGATCTACTGATTGTCGGTTCGATCGACTGATTGTCGGTTCGATCGACTGATTGTCGGTTCGATCGACTGATTGTCGGTTCGATCGACTGATTGTCGGTATGATCGAATCAATGACGTGGCAATCGCCTGACTCACTCTTTTAAGATACAAGGGGCGGGTTCACCAACAATACCTGCCAATAATTAACAATCTCAAAAACCCGCCCCGGCCGAGATATCGCGAGAGATCCACAGGACAGGATATAAGGATCGAATTAAGCGAGTAGATTCAAGTAGAATCCCGGAAGCATTATGAAATCTGACAATTCGGCTATTACCTATAATATCGGTCAAAAATGGGCTGTGAATCTTTGCTGTGAAGCAGAAGAAAAACTGGAATTGAGAGTTGCAAAAATCGTTGGGTATTTAGACAAAAATTATCTCTTAAAGCAATGGGCAATATCTGATATTGAAGCTACGGGCAGTTACGGCAATTGCTGGACTGCGCGGTGTAATAATCAGGAAATATTTCAAGTATCTACTTCTGATTTGTTGGAGGTAATGAGGGAAGAAGGTCAAGTTATTGAATTAAATGCTAGTTTGATAAAAGATGACGAGGAATTGTTTAAAATATTGATTCGAGATGGGGTTTCAATTGACTTGGCAGCGGGGAGATGATGCCGCTGACGGTTTTGGGGAAATATGTTTATATTGACAAATAACTATTTATGTGGTAATTGACGTAAGAGCGCACTTCAAAAAGCTCGATCGCCCTCTGTCAGAGAATGCTGAGAAAAAGAAGGGCGATCGCTTTTCTCCACCTGTTATCTACTGCTATTTCTAACGTAATTTTATCTCAGTGCTGGCTGATTAGCGTGGTTTAGTCAGAAGCTTAACTAATTCCTGAGTAACTGGAAAACCAGTCTGACGTTCAAAATACAGAAATAACGGATTAGAGTTTGCTTCTAAAAAAACATACTCACCTGTTGGATCTAAACGCCAGTCAATAGCTGTCCATAGCAATCCAAAATTTTTTGCAATATCTAAAGATTGCTGACGAATATGTTCGGGCAAATTTACTGGAATTAGTTGGGAAGTTTTGTCTTGCCGAAAATCAACTGAATCGCTTTTCACTTCAGCCGAATAAACAGATTCATCAATTAAATAGGTACGAATATTAGTGCCAGGAATGTACTCCTGAAAAGTGACTGGCGACATCTTCAATGCTAAACTTAAACGCTTAGGTTCTAAATGAAAATCTGTTATAAATTGCGTCCAAGCTCCACCACAGACAGGTTTAAAAATAACCCTTTCTTTAGACTCTGCAAACTTAATAACTTGTTCGGGATCATTGGTGGTTAGCGTGGCTGGAACCTTAATACCAAGTTTTTTGGCATTTGAAAGCTGCAAAGGTTTTTCTTCGTGAATCCTGTACGATATGTCCCAAGGATTTACCCAGAAAGCAGGAGATGACTTGAGGATTACTCTTAAAGTAGTTGTAGAATCATCTAACGCTATTTGTTCCTTCCTTGGATTACCGAGTGCTGGAATATAAGGATCAGAAATCCTTCGCAAAAAAATACTGTGAATGCTTTCTATGTTTAATTTGTAACCGTCTGCCAAAACTAAATAGCTTTTTTCTGTCTCTGACTCCCAAGATGCTTTCAACTGAATTGGTAAAAGACGTGTGTTTAAGTGTACCACTGTTGAATTAGCTTCCTTAAGACCTTTCGTAAGATGAATAACGTGAACGTCTTTTGGGTTGCCAAGAATAAGATTAATCATGCAAGAGAAAATACTGGGGAGGGTTGACAGTGACTTTTTATACTAAATAAATAGGTGAGTAGAATCAAGTTAGAAGACTCATCTTGAGTTGCCCTTCCGGGCTGAGCCACTAAAAATTCTTTAACTTAATTCTCTTCACCTACTCACACTTTTTAACTTTCAATTCGATAGTCTGAAATCATACTAACCGCTGCGTCATTACCCAGAGACTCATCCTCAGCCTCAATCACAGCAGATTCTAAGTCAATAGACTCTAGTTCCGACAGTTCTAAATCAAAAGGGTGGTTCATAAATTTCTCCTTTGGTTACAAATATTCCGGTGAAAAACGTAGCTATCATGTCAGTCGATGAGATATCGACAGTCTACCCCAGATAAGCATCTACGGCGTTAATTATCCCCTGAGATTTCAGCGCGCCTGTTTTCACAAGCGGACTACTGTCCCAGTAATTTTGTTTTCTCTGCTTCCAACGCTTTTCGTGCTGAGTCAGTTAAGTTTGACTTCGTAAGCTCGTTATTAATCCTGTCAAGTTGAGAACTACTCCCTGAGCTACCACTAGAATGACCCTGTTTACGTTTTTCTCCGTCTGTTTCTTTTCCCGGTTCTATACGGTCTCTAGGTTCTTTGTCTATTGACGATATTAAACAGTACCTCTTTGTCTACTTGAGAAATAGTTTAGCAACTTTATTTCATCTTAGATAGTTATAAAAAGTAATAAAAAAGTAATAAAAAAGTAATATTTGCTGCAAATTACGGTACAATGCAGTCAAAGGAGAAAACCCATGTTCTAAAGGTTAGGTTGTGCCCTACACGAATATTAAGGCTCTGCAAGTGAGGAATTTTGACAAATGACTGTGGAAGAAGCGCTAGACATTGTAGGAGTTGCTCTAGACTACAAAGGGCTAAACAAAGTTCAAGAGCTAGTGTTTAGGCAATCCTGGGAAGGACGATCGTATGTAGAGATAGCTAGAAGCAACGACTATGAACCTGATTATATCAAAGATGCTGGTGCTAAACTCTGGAAGCTACTCTCAAAAGCATTAGGGGAAAAAGTCAAAAAAGATAACTTACAGTCCGTCCTGAAACGATACTTACGGCGAAATCAAGTGAACTTACAGCGAAATCTGGTAATTGAAGTTAATCTTAGCGGTGCAAATCTAAGTGGAGCTAACCTAAGTGGAGCAGGACTATTCGCAAACTTAGTTGAAGCAGATTTGTCGAGAACAGATTCAGACAAGCCTATCATACCCGATGCTAGCACTGAATCAAATAAAGAAAATACATCGAGTGAAGATGGACAAAACCAGGAAATTCAGTCGAACTCTCAAGAAGCAGTCTATAACTGGAATGGTTTTCGCCTTCACTCCGACGCACAAGTGAAAATTGCCGAAATACTCGATCGCACTTCCACTCTCTTCATCCCCAACTCCCAACTGCGACTCGCAACACCCGCCGGCAGACAAAACCAAGAAGCTGACTTCCTGATCTTCCACCAAAACAAGCTAGGGATACTGAAAATTGACAGCGAATTATCCCATCCAAACACAACAGAAGATGAAAAGTGCCAGCTTTTCAGAGATTCTGGCATCAGTCTTGTCAAACATTACGATGCTACCCGATGCAGCGAACAACCGGCTCTAGTGGTGCAGGAGTTTTTGGAAATTTTGAGTCACGTACAAGCCTAATAAGGTGTTTTTTATTTAAACTGTGATACAAACATTACCTTGATTTTTGATATTTTCTCTTTTCAAGAATTAACAATCCTTTATTTCAGAGTCGATGTAATAAATAGTATATATCTTCAATTAATTTAAACATTCGGCGGAAAATTTTACACTAATTCACGGAACTAATTTTGAATTATACCATATTTAAAAGCACAATAGCTTATTTCAATTGCCTTTAAATTTGTAGCAACGAGTTATCTCTTGTGAATTCCTTTTTCTCTTTCATCCTCTGCGTCCTCTGCGGTTACTTTCAAAATTATAAATTTAACCGCAGATATACACAGATGAAGGCAGATTGAGATTGTCTGTTAACGAATAAAACAAAGCGAAGCAATCTTCAGCCCCTGGGATTGCTTCTTACTAATTACCCATTAACCGTTATCCATGATCAATTCTCCGTTCCCCTCAATCACTTCCCCGATCGCCCAAGCACTAATTCTCTGAGATTCAAACCATTTAACAGCCTGTTCTACTTCCCTCGAATCAAGCAACAGCACAAAGCCAATCCCCATATTAAAAGTATTGAACATATCTGCTGTGGCAACTTGACCCGCTTCAGCAATCCACTGGAAAATTGGTAAATTTGGCCAGCTATTGCTGTCAATTCTGACAGATTGATTAACTCCCAAACAGCGGGGCAAATTTTCCGGCAAACCGCCGCCCGTAATGTGAGCCATGCCGTGAATTTCTAGACCGCTCTTAATTGCTTCGAGGACTGGTTTCACATAAATTTTAGTCGGAGTTAGCAGCACTTCTCCTAAAGTTTTGCCACCTAACTTTTCGGGTTGGGAATCCCAGCCAAAACCCCGATCGCCCGCAATTTTTCTCACCAAACTAAAACCGTTGCTGTGCACGCCCGAACTTGCGAGTCCCACAGCCACATCTCCCACCTGCACCCGCGAACCGTCCAACAATTTGCTCTTTTCGACAATTCCCACACAAAACCCCGCCAAATCGTACTCACCCGCTTGGTAAAAACCGGGCATTTCTGCCGTTTCCCCTCCGAGCAAAGCACAGCCTGCTTGCTTGCAACCGTCAGCAATCCCGGCTACCACCGCAGCTAATTGTTCGGGATTTAACTTTCCCGTGGCTAAATAATCGAGAAAAAAGAGGGGTTCGGCCCCGGATGTCAGCACGTCGTTGACGCACATCGCCACCAAGTCGATACCTACCGTGTCGTGCCGATCGAGATTGTGGGCCAATTTCAACTTAGTCCCAACGCCGTCAGTACCCGAAACCATCACCGGCTCTTTTAAACCCTCCGGGACGCTGAAAAACCCGCTAAACCCGCCGAATCCGCCCAAAACTCCCGATCTGTGCGTGCTCTTGACCATACTCCCGATGCGCGAGACAAAAGCTCTGCCCGCCTCAACATCCACACCTGCTTCTCGATAATCCATAAGTCCGCCAAATCGATTTCTTCTAATTTTTAGTTTATTCCCATAACAGTTGACAAACAGCTTTTTTAAGACTAGCCATTCCGTAGCCCACAAAATACACTAAAGTTTTGTAAATTTTTGTAAATTTTTCCGTAAAGACTGAAACGGCTGTAAGCACTGGAACTAAAGGGTTTTATGATAGAGGGTTTTGAGAAGATTTTATGAAGATTTGGTGAAAATCGCGATTGCAGCGATCCCCAACCACAAAAGTTTGTGGTAGTCTGTTGCAGTTCGTGAACAAAACACAAATTGCGGATCGAGTACGAGTTGTCAAGTATCAGGGAAGTTTCCGCCAATTTTTTTTGGGCGGAAGCATTAAAGCAAAAACGCACCCGGATACTTTGCTTTGACTCACGGAGGAATGGCGAAGGGCAAGAGAGAAATCCTTGACGCCCGCCGCCAAACGGCCAATCCTCCAATCTCGGTTGGCAATGGCTATTCACAAAAATGGACGTATGAAGGAAAAATTTGTTGGTGGTCTACTCGCTGTCCTGTTAGTTCCTGTGGTAGGAACGGCATCCTCTTGTCACGCACAAGCAACAGGTGCCGACAACGAAAACTCTCAGGTTTCCGAGCAAGTAATTGCTACCCAACCGTCCCGGCAGTTAAACGCTACTCGGGTCGAAGCGCAAAAAGTCGGACAGTATCAGTATCAAGCCAGAGCTGAAATTGCCCGAGACTCGATCGCCAAAATTCAGCCCCACGACTTAGGCGGGCGACAAGCAGCGACAGTCTACGTGCGAAACATTCCAGTCATC
This sequence comes from Microcoleus sp. AT3-D2, assembly GCF_036705715.1. Classification (NCBI taxonomy): domain Bacteria; kingdom Bacillati; phylum Cyanobacteriota; class Cyanophyceae; order Oscillatoriales; family Microcoleaceae; genus Microcoleus; species Microcoleus sp. AT3-D2. The sequence goes on from NZ_JAUBVE010000005.1 coordinate 5,785, forward strand.
ACCTTTCTGAACGCGAATCCGGAAACAAACACGCCTTTGGGAGAAACTGGCAACAGCCAAGCCGGTGCTAGCAGTCCGTCAAAATTAGCGGGCTCCAGAGAAAATCCCAAAGTTGGAAACATTGCCAGCAACTCTAGCAATCAAGAACCCGATCCAGTTTGGCGGGCATCAAGCTTAGCAGCAAGACTCAATCAGCTAGCCCGCAACAACATCGATCCCAAAAGCATTACCGTTAAGTGGGAAAAAGGCGATCGCTACATTATCCAGGCAAACGGTGAGGACTTGGTAAACATCAACGCCGAAACCATCCTCCCCGACACCACTAGCGACTTTAGCCGAGACGCCCTGCAAGCAACCAATCGCCTCCGCCGACTTATGGGCAACGCCCCACCCCTGGAAGAAGTCGCAGGCAAACCCCAACCAGAACGCTCCGTGCTGTCTATGGGCCCAGTTCAAGTGCGCCTCAGCGGCTGGGCTTCCTGGTACGGCCCAGGATTTAACGGCAACCTCAGCGCCAGCGGCGAGCGTTTCAACCAAAATGATATGACCGCAGCCCACCCAAATTTGCCTTTTGGAACGAGAGTCATGGTGAGAAATCTCGACAACGGCCGCACCGTGGTTGTCCGCATTAATGACCGCGGCCCCTATGTGGGCGATCGGCTCATTGACTTGTCCGCAGGCGCCGCCAACGTGCTAGGAATGATCAGCAGTGGTGTTGCGAGAGTGGAAATCGAAGTGATCGAACCGCAGCAGCAAACAAAAGTTGAACGCTGAACGGTAGTCTCAGGCAGAATACAAAAGTTATCCGAAGTGTAGAAGGCAGAAAGTAGAATAAAACTGACATCTTGCACCATTCTTTATAGAAGAAGCCCGAAAGCCTGTTCTTGAGGATGGTGCAAGATGTCAACTCAAACAAATTCTGACAAATAAACTCTGCATTCTGCCGAATGCCTTCAGGAGATTCTACCGGTGCGCCTGTTTACTACCATTGCAGCACTTCGCTGCTACTTAAATTTACAAAAGTCTGCTGCACCTCATTTGACAGTCGGTTTGGTGCCGACGATGGGAGCTTTGCACGCAGGGCATCTGAGCTTGATCCAGCGGGCAAGGCAAGAAAATGCGATCGCCCTGGTCAGCATTTTTGTCAACCCGCTGCAATTTGGGCCGACAGAAGATTTTCAAGATTATCCTCGGAATATCGAGCAAGACCGGCTGTTGTGCGAACAAGCTGGGGTTGATGCCATATTTGCTCCCTCAGCAACTGAAATGTTCGGCAACCAAGCGGTCGAACGCACAGAAACAGAGCAAACCGCCCAAAAACAGATAGAGATTCACCTTTCATCCTTGACTCAAGTAGTGCCGCCAGCGGCGATGACATCGGTTTTGTGCGGCAAAGCAAGGCCCGGTCATTTTCAAGGCGTCGCGGCAATTGTTACTAAACTTTTGAGTTTGGTGCAGCCGACAAAAGCTTATTTCGGTCAAAAAGACGCCCAGCAGCTAGCAATGATTCGCAAGCTGGTCTTGGATTTTAACTTGCCTGTAGAGATTGTCGCTTGTCCGATCGTCCGCGAAGAATCGGGACTGGCAATGAGTTCTCGCAATCAGTATTTAACAGCAGAGCAAAAACAGCAAGCCTCCGTACTCTACCGCGCGCTGCAACAAGCCTCGGAAACTTTTTATTCAGGCGACCGTATCGCAGCGGCCGCACTCGCAGCGGTGCGCGCAGCAGTCGCAGGAGAGCCCGCAGTCAAGCTCGAATACGCCGATCTCGTCGAGCCCGACACTTTGACCCGCTTGCAGGTTGTGGAAACAGCGGGACTTTTAGCCGTGGCAGCCAGAGTCGGCTCTACTCGCTTGATTGACAATATAATTCTCAGGAACCGCCGGCCCATTGTGGCGATCGACGGCCCGGCGGGAGCTGGCAAATCTACCGTAACTCGCCTTGCAGCAACAGCTCTGAACTTGTTTTATCTGGATACGGGCGCGATGTATCGGGCGCTGACTTGGCTGGCATTGAAAACAGGCACGCCGATTTCTGACGAATGCGCGATCGCCGAATTAATCAGTTCCAGTTATTTGGAATACAACCTCGATCCCGCATCAAAAATGTTGAAGATTAACGGCGAAGACGTAACCGAGGCAATTCGCAGTTTGGAAGTGACATCCCGCGTCTCGGAAATGGCGGCAATTCCCGCCGTGCGACAGTTTCTGGTGGAGGAACAGCGACGCTGCGGCACAAAAGGCGGAATTATAGCAGAAGGCCGCGATATCGGCACTAACGTGTTTCCCGATGCGGAACTGAAGATTTTTTTGACGGCTTCGGTACAAGAGCGATCGCGCAGGCGGCTGTTAGAACTTAAAGATAGCGATCGGGCTAATATTAGCTTGGCCCAATTGGAACAAGACATCGCCCTGCGAGACGAAAAAGACAGCACCCGCGAGGTTGCACCTTTGCGTAAAGCTGCCGACGCTGTGGAAATTCAAACAGACAATCTGACTGTTGCTGAAGTTATCGATCGGATTGTCGGCTTGTACAAAGAGAGAATCGGTCCTAAAAGTTAATTTTACGACGCTGGGGGCGCGCGATCGCCCTTATATCAAATCCAGTTAACCTCACATCTTGCACCCTTCTCGCGTTAACAGGCTTTCCGGCCTGTTGCACAAAGACTAAATTTTCTTGTGGAACAGGCAAGATGCCTGTTCCTAAAAAGCTTATTGACAATAGTGCAACATCTCAGGTTAAACCAACTTGCAGTCTCAGGTAGGGACGCGGGCCGATGCGGGCTGAGTCCCTAAGAATATAGTGCCATGAATCCGATTTGAGCGCCGTCCCCCTGGCTGGGGAAAAAGTTCAACCATCCCGCGTTTTCAGGGGTTAGGGCATTTCTGGCGTACAAATCTTAAATTTTTTTATCCGGACGGACTTCCCCGCGATCGGTTATTTCCAGTAGCATTTTTACGGACTGTCCAATTTAAGATTATCCTCTTAAGTGGATTAACTTGATATCAACATAAAATCTCAAATTAACTGTACAAGGTGTGAAGGAGAGAATGACGTGAGAAAATTGAAACTGCTGTGGAGGCGGCGAAAAACTTTAATCGTTGCTTTTATGGCAGCAACAGGAAGTTTTTTGCTGGGTGTAACATGGCCGGTTAACTTGCGGGCCAATCAGCCATTGCAACCGATTCAGGCGCAAGTCTTGGCAGTATCCCAGTCGCCAGAACAACCGCCGATGTCCAATATTAATAAGTTCTCCGAGGCGATCGCCCATCGAGTTGAATTTTCCCAAAGTGCTCTAGCCCAAGTGCAAGCAATCCGATTTCAATCAGCCGTACCGTCCCAGTTTCAAGGTACAACCATTCGTCACGCGAAACTCGACTCCCAGCACAAGGCGATCGCCCTGACATTTGACGACGGCCCCTGGCCGAAAACAACTACACAAATCCTAGATATTCTGAAGGAAAATAATATTAAGGCTACATTCTTCTGGGTAGGAAGATACCTGCACAATTCTCCCGAAATTGGCAAACAGGTCGCAGCAGCAGGTCACGCGATCGGCAATCACACTTGGAACCACCAATACCTTCAGTATAACGAAGACGGTGCCGCTCGCGAGATTGATCGCACTTCATCCTTAATTGAGGAGTTAACCGGCATCCAAACATCGATGTTCCGCCCGCCAGGAGGCATTTTAAACAATGGATTGACAGCTTATGCTCAAAAGAAAAATTATGCAGTTGTGATGTGGTCTGCTGATTCTTTTGATTGGCGCACCCTTACGGAATCTTTGATAGACAACGTGATGAGGCAGGCAAATTCCGGCGGCATTGTGCTGATGCACGACGGCGGCGGCAATCGAGCAAGAACTGTAAAGGCTTTGCCTGATATTATTGCTCGATTGAGAAATCAAGGGTACAGTTTCGTAACAGTTCCCGAGTTATTGCAGATGCAAGAACAAGGCTTAGAACAACAGGAAACAGCACAAAAATAACTATTTGGAAAAGTGGGAATTTACACCATTTTTCCATTTTTTTTGTAGGTCGATTGCTCGATTTTTTAGAACGATCGCTATCTTGGGCTACACAAATTGATCGACAATCGCTACGCTATAACAGAGCATCAGTTCGATCGCGAATCGATCACGTACCAGCCATGACCCAAAGTCTTAATGCGACAGGGTTGCCCCCCGCCTTCCCGGATCACACCCAACTCCCTGAATCCGACGGCACGTTTGTGAAGAACTTCCAAGAACATCCCCAGAGCATTCTGTTAACCGACTCCCTAGAAAGCACACTGCAAACCCTTCACCCCGACGGACAATATGCGATTGGGCAAGATTGTGGCATCTACTGGCGCGAAACCGACCCACCCGAACGCGGAGCCGAAGCCCCTGATTGGTTCTACATCCCCAACGTTCCGCCCCTATTAGACGGAGAAATTCGCCGCTCTTACGTGCTGTGGCGCGAGTATATGGTGCCAATAATTGCGATCGAATTAGCCTGTGGGGATGGTTCCGAAGAACGCGACAACAGGCCTTTATCTCGTTTGCCAGAAGGTATTACTCAGAAACCAGGGAAGTTTTGGGTATACGAACAGATTATCCGCATCCCCTACTACGCCATCTATACAATTAAAACCAGCCAACTGGAAGTCTACAACTGGGTGAACGCCCGCTATCGCCTGTTGGAACCGAACGATCGCGGACATTACCCGATCGACCGCATGGGAGTAGAGTTAGGCGTATGGGAAGGCAGCTATCAAAATCAGACACAACGGTGGTTGCGCTGGTGGGATAACGAAGGGAATTTGTTGCTGACGGGGAGCGAGCAAGCTCGACTCGAACGCCTCCACACCGAACAGGAACGCCAGCGGGCTGAAGCTGAGCGTCAACGAGCCGAGCGCGCGGAGCAAACACAACAAGATGCTATCCCTCAACTACTGGCAATGGGTTTGACTGTCGAACAAGTTGCCCAGGCGCTTTCTCTGTCGGTGGAAGATGTGCAGCGTTTGGGATAAAGCTCTGCTTCTTTATCCTTGCTATTGCAACAACTTCTCCATAAACACACGACATACACTATCGTTGTATCTCTCAATTGGATAAAAGCCAAGCTTCCTATAAAGTTTGAGTGCCTCTGGTTGTCGCTCTTCGTTTGCTAGGTCAAGCCTAATCTTCCGATAACCTGCCGCGAGTGCGAAATCAAAGAGTATTTGAGCCATTTTCCAGCCTAACCCCTGTCCTCGATACTCTTTGAGAAACCACATCCGCTTAAGTTCGCAGATTTCATCATTGAGTTTTCGGATTGCTCCAGTGCCTACAACCTGCTCACCGTCAACCAATACCAAGAACGTGCCGTTATTGTCGAAATAGTGCGATCGTACATTGTCAATATCAGACATCGAATCATAGCCGCTCAACTCATTCTTGGTTAGTACGCCATCCCAAATTTCTAGACATACCGCAATGACTACTTGCTTGGCTTGTTCAATTTGATGTTGCTTAATTGGTTTAATCTCAACCACTTGCTTTGTTTTAAATTGTCATTACATAACCAAATCTAACATTAGTAGGACTTACGCATAAATATCAAATAAACCGGGTTTTTTACCCGTGTTAAAATCTCAAATACAGTATTTTCGTAAAAAACCAGGTTTCTGCGTAAGTCCTAATCAGCTTAACTTTTATTTTCCTACGAACAGAACCTTACTTTTAGCCATATTACCAATTTAGGCTGGAATCTAACGGCAAATTTTGCAACTGAGAATTCACCCAATTAGCCGCCGCCAAACCCGATCGCAAAGCAGCCTCTATTTGACCTTCCCCGCACAAATCCCCCGCACAAACCAGCGGCAAATTTCCCCCTGCAGGCAAACAAGAAACAGGCAAAGGACTTCGACAAAAAGCATAGCGCCAGCGGTGAACCTGTAACCATTCTGGCTGCTTCAGCCAAGGGATTAAATATTCAGAAGCTCTCGAAAGCAATTCTTGACCAACAGTTTCCAAATCAGCAGCTTCTAAATAGCGTTCTGCAAAATTTGTGCTGCTGTGAACCACAAACACAGGCTGGTGCGACTCAAGCCGCTTGCTGCTATCTAAACCAACCCAAGCTAAATCAGAATTATCGGGAAAAGAAACAGATTTCCACTGCGGATTTAGATTACTTAAATCTTGCTGTTTTGCCGCAGGATAGCCAGCCATAACGGTAATGCAAGGGTCGTACTCCACAGAACGCAATTTGTCAATAAAATCTGATTTCAAACCGATTTCCGCATCCAAAAACATTAAAGCTTGAGGTGCAGGAATTGCCACAACCACAACCTTAGCAATTAATTCTTGAGGTATCTCTAAATTGCTGTCAGTAACTTCTAGGGAAAGATGCCACATTTGGTTATCTGTAGTAGAAATAGCTTGTACGCGACGGCCAAACCCAATCTCTAAATCCTGGGCCAGATACTTACCGACAGCATTCATACCCGCAGGTGCGACATAACAACAGCGAGGAATAGCAGAAAGTTTTCCCTGTCTGAATTCGCAGACAGTATCAGTCCAGAGTTTGAGGATGTGGCGATCGACCAAAGCCTCAATTAACCCCTGCACCGCATCCCCCTGCGGTTCCAGATACCGCGCCCCGTGATCTGCCCTAGTACCCTGTACGCGGCGGGTAGCAACACGTCCCCCCGCGCCGCGAGATTTCTCAACAACCGCCACAGAATAACCAGCTTGACGCAACCGTTGAGCGCAACTGAGCCCCGCCATACCCGCACCAATCACCACAACATCGAACATAATTGGACTTTCAGATACATTACTTACCGGACTTTTTCTAGGAAATAAGCCTTAAGCTGATTTCTTAACTTGCAGTTAATTTGCGATAGCAACGAGCGGTAATTAAATGAGGGTGAAAAACCTCCATAAAATTAGACTGAAGTTTAGTAAAAAATGTGTTCATCTCTTGCTTATCTTCTAAATGAAAAGGAAATTCTTGATTAAAACCTTTAAAGAAATACCAGTTAAGGATAATCTTCCCTGACGGAGACAGCATTTTATGAAAATCCATCAATTGCTGACTGGGATTGAGTAAATGTTCCATCACATCTAAACAAATGATCGTATCAAAAGCCTCTGTAGGAGATACTTCTAGACTACACGAAATCTTCTCACTCAATCCTAACTTAGCAGCTCGGCTTTGAACAAAATTGCGATTTATGGGGTTAAGATCACAATAGACTACTTGTTCTACTTGAGGACAAAGAGCTGCTGCAATAGCATGAGTGCCAATACCGCCGCCAAAATCTAAAACTCGACCGGCAGCCATATCTGATATTAATGTTAAAGTGCCTCCTATGTAATCCTGATTGGACATATGCCAAGCTCCGAGGTCAAATAGGTAAGCTTGTCCGACTCCATCGCGATAAAACTCGCTAGCTTTTTTCCAATCAAAATCCCGATGACCTATTTCTTTTAGGGATTGTTGACCGAGAGCTAGCTCTTGTTCAATTGTTTCTAAATCTAAGTTTAAAAAATCCTGTAGATGCTGCTTGAGATTGAAAGTATCTTGCCAATATCCCTGCAAAAAAGACGGTGCGACAGAAGAAGACATCATTTACTTTGTGCTAAAAAAACCAAACTCATTATAGGATTAACTGACATTTTTTAACAGAAATAGACTAAATTATTTTTCTTTTGTTTATACCGAATAAAATAGTGGGGGTTCAGGGCAAAGGTTTTACTCCTCAATCTGCGGGGTCCCAGACGTACCGAGGGGTTCCGGGTTGGCTGTTGGGCATCTAAATTGTATTTTTAGGATCGGCGGGACACCAAAATTGACTGTAAAATTTAGATGCGCGTCCGCCGATCGATGTAGCTGCTGAGGTTATAGCTTCTAGCAGTCGGATCTTCTGTGCAAATCCTGCCGATCGTCCTGCGCCCGGTAGTAGAATAAGGGACAGCACGAATCCATGATTAAGACCCGATAAAAAATGCCACTGTAGGTAAATCCTAAATCCCACTGGTTGTCAACCAGCAGCAATCTAAAATCTAAAATCTAAAATCTAAAATCGTATACGGGAGGGCAAAATTTTGGACGAACTCAGAGCAGCACTCGAATTGACAACAGAAGAAGAATTGCAGCAACTAACAGAACTTCTGTTCAGCCGCAAGTTTAACCCTTTAGATTACGTGCAAACCCCCGCACCGATAGATGTACAAAGTCGAGATCGCCAAGCATGGCTCGACGCCGTAGAACAGCGGTTTCGGTATCTTGCAGCCGACGGGTTGACGGTACTCAGAGGGCGAACCCAACAAGTAACTTACAGACAAGCACTAATTCAAGTTTGTCGCTATCTCAAAATCCCTTATCCCAGACAGTTGTCAACCACCGACTTAGAGGCAGAAGTATTTCTGCACTTAATGGGCCGCGCGTGGAAGCGTTTACCTGCAGATGAACAGCAAGCGCTGACAGTGCGCGTACAGCGAGCGATCGTTGATTCTAAACTCTCAGAACCCCTGCCAATTTCTGCTGAAAAAGACCCGCTGGGTTTACTGTTCAAAGGCGGCAGCGCTTTAGCGGTTAGTTCCATCTTAAAACCAATGCTGCTCAAACTAATGGCCAATCAATTTGCGCTGCATTTTGCCACCTATCAAATGGCAAAACAAGCCGTGATTACAGGCACTGCAACCGCAGCAACCCAGTTTCAAAATTATGTCGCAATTCAGACGGCGCGGCGCGGTATGGCGGTGAGTGCGGCTCGTTACGGTGCGACGCGGAGCGTATTTTCGTTGGTCGGCCCGGTGATGTGGACTTGGTTTTTAGCGGATTTGGGTTGGCGATCGATTTCCACGAACTACGGCCGCATCATCCCGACCATTTTTGCCCTAGCTCAAATACGCCTGACGCGATCGGAATGCGTTTGGGAACTAGCTTAACGATGGTAAATTGTAGATTTTAGATTTGAGATTGGGAGTGTGGGTGAATATCAAAAAACGGTTGAAATTAGCTGCGAAACAGACAGCCAAAAATCTCAAGTCTCGCCTCCAAAAACATCCAGATCCCCGCCTGCAAATCCCTTGGAATTTCGCCCAAGTGGGGATGCTGATTTTTCCCTTAATTCCGATTTTGGGAGCTTTAGGTTTATTCCTGGGATTGGCCGGCACTTGCAAGCAAAAGTTCAGTCAAATTATTCGGCGCCCGTTGAATCGAGGATTCGCAATTCTGAGCGCGCTGCTAGTCATCACAGCCGTTTTTGCCAACAACCGCATTGAGGCTTTTGTCGGGTTGTACAATTTCTTGCCGTTCTTTATATTGTTTGCCACTTTCAGCAGTTTAATTAAAACTCTGCCTCAATTGCGACAATTGTCTTGGATGATTGTAATTAGTTCAATTCCAGTGATAATTTTAGGTCTGGGACAGCAATTTTTAGGTTGGAGCGGCATCGATCAATTGCAGCCTGTTTTTGGCTGGGTACTCGAACCCAAAGGCAATCCCCCCGGCCGTATGGCTTCTGTATTTATGTACGCTAATATTTTAGCTTGCTATGTGACAATTGCTTTTATTTTAGCAATGGGACTGTGGATGGAAGAAGTCAGTTGTCAGTTGTCAGTTGGCAGTTGTCAGTTGGCAGTTGTCAGTCGTCACCACTTACCAATGCCCAATGCCCAATGCCCAATGCCCAATGCCCAATTCCTATTTTTAAGTTGTGCAGTGATCGGAAATGCTGTGGCTTTGATTTTTACTAATTCTCGCAATGCTTGGGGACTGGCAGTTTTAACAGTTTTGGCTTTTGCATTTTATGCGGGTTATAAAAAATTATTAGCTGCGGTTTTGAGTGTGGCTAGCACAGTTTTTTTGTCTGCCTTTGGCCCGGAACCACTGCAGCAATCTTTACGAAGAATTGTTCCGGCTTTCTTTTGGGCTAGACTCACGGACGAGATGTTCCCAAATCGACCGACAGCTACTTTGAGAAAAACTCAGTGGGAATTTGCGTGGTCGATGACTCAGCAGCGTCCTTGGACTGGTTGGGGATTGCGAAATTTTACGCCTCTCTATCAAGCTCAGATGCAAGAATGGCTGGGTCATCCTCACAGTTTGATGCTGATGTTGACTGCGGAAACAGGGATACCGGCAACGGTTTTGTTGTTTGGTTTAGTTGGCTGGGTTTTGGCTAGAGGTGTTTTACTGCTGGCGAATTGGCCGCTTTTTCCTGCGGATATCAAACACGAGGAAATAGCCACACAGAAAGTAGCGGAAAATCCTTTAGTGTTAAATCAAAAATCTATAATTCATAGCAAAAATCAGGTAGTTTGTCAAGAGGTAAGAGCGGCCGATCGCCTAATTTTTTTCAGTTATTTATTAGCCTTTGCCGCCTGTACGCTTTTTAACACTGTAGATGTGACGCTGTTTGATTTTCGAGTCAATACTACAAGCTGGTTGCTGTTAGCCGCAATTTGCGGAGTCAGCCAGAGGGAATAGGGCATCGGGCATCGGGCATCGGGCATCGGGCATCGGGCATGGGGCATCGGGCATGGGGCATCGGGCATCGGGCATACCTCACCACGCGATCAAACCGCTATAACAACTGTTAACAGTCAACAGTCAACAGTCAACAGTCAACAGTCAACAGTCAACAGTCAACTGCCAACAGTCAACAGTCAACAGTCAACAGTCAACAGTCAACTGAATTCTTTTATTCTACCGTCACCGACTTCGCCAAATTTCGTGGCTGATCCACATCCAAACCCCGACGGGCTGCAATGTGATAAGCCAACAATTGCAGCGGAATCACTGTCACAATCGGCGACAACAATTCATCCACCAAAGGCACCGGCAAAATGTGGTCAAAAATATCTGCTTCCGCCACACCTTGCTTCGGCGTAACACCAATTAAACGGGCGTCGCGGGCCTTCGCTTCCTGAGCGTTGGAAAGCACTTTTTCGTAGACGCTTCCGGGCATGGCGATCGCCACTACAGGCACTTTCGCATCCAAAAGGGCGATCGGGCCGTGTTTCATCTCTCCGGCGGGATATCCTTCGGCGTGAATGTAGCTAATTTCCTTCAGTTTCAGCGCCCCTTCCAAAGCAATGGGAAAGTTAATTCCCCGCCCCAAAAAGATAAAATCTTGGGTTTCTGTAAACTGGTGGGACAATTCCTCCACATACTGTTCTTGAATCTCCAAAAACTTCTCAATTTCTGCCGGCAACTGGCGCAAACCAGCAATAATTTCTGCCAATCTCTCAGTGCTGATTGTTTGCCGCTGGTGCGCCAAATCCAAAGCTAAGAAATAGAATGCCATCAACTGAGTGACAAAAGTTTTAGTGGCAGCAACGCCGATTTCTATACCAGCGTGGGTGTTGATTACGTGTGGCATCATGTGGGCGATCGAACTTTCAGTTCGGTTAGTAATGCCTAACATTCTTGCCCGGAATTTATCCGTAAGACCCGCGCGGCGCTGCTGTTCCATTCCCAACGCAGCCAGCGTGTCCGCCGTTTCTCCCGACTGAGTTACCCCAATAGTTAAAGTATTTGCTGTCAGCGGTGGCGGTGCGTAGCGGTACTCCGAAGCGTACTGCACGGCAGTGGGAATATTAGCTAATTGTTCCAACAAATATTTGCCAATTAGCGAGGCGTGCCAGCTCGTTCCGCAGGCTAGAATCGAAATTTGTTCGACATCGGCGCAAAGTTCCTTGGGCAAGTTGAGATTGATGGGAGAACGCGGATTTCCCGGCTGCCAATCGCTGTCTAAATAAGCCTCCAAACAAGCTCGGACTACGGCTGGCTGTTCGTAAATCTCCTTGTGCATGAAGTGTTTGAAGCCTTGTTTTTCGACTAAAACCGGACTCCAACCAAGGATGCGCGGGCTTTTTTTCAGCCTTTCCCCTGCAAAGCTGTAAACTTCCACTCCCATCGGAGTTAGCCTTGCCAATTCGCCATTTTCCAAGGACAAAACAGTGCGGGTGTGAGATACTAAGGCCGGCGTGTCGGAAGCGCAGAAAAATTCGCCTGCACCAAAGCCAATCACCAAAGGAGCTTGCTGTCTGGCGACAATTATTTCGTCTGGAAAATCTGCACAGATAACGGCGATCGCAAAAGCCCCTTCTAATTTATTTACCGCCTTTAAAACAGTTTCCAAAAACGATAAATCAGCAATTTTCTCTGTTTTTTTATCTTTTTCTTCTTGCTTCTCCCTTTTTGCTTCTTGCAAAAACTCAGCTATTAAATGAGGAATAACTTCTGTATCGGTATCAGAGACAAATTTATGTCCCTTTGCTTTCAATTCTTCCCGCAACTCGCGATAATTTTCGACAATTCCATTTTGAACTACCGCAATTCGCCCGCTATTATCCAGGTGAGGGTGAGCGTTATATTCCTCTGGCTTGCCGTGAGTTGCCCAGCGGGTGTGTCCGATGCCGATGGGGGCCAGAGAGTCTATCTCTGCTAGCTTTTCCCGGAGGCTGTGCAATTTGCCCTTTGCTCGGATGCAGGTAATTTCTCCTTCGGAGATGGTAGCGAGGCCCGCTGAATCGTAGCCCCGGTATTCTAGTTTCTCCAATCCTGCTAGCAAAATCTCGCTTGCTGCTTGCGTGCCGATATAGCCAACGATTCCGCACATTTAACGTACTACTCCTGCTTAGCGATCGCAATAAAACTCAAGTTTTATCATTTTTACCTTCTTCGGGTCTTGAATGCAGATTCCGCGACAAAAAAAGAGGGGGCAATTTAATCGCCCCCTCTTTTTTGCCCGTAATTCGATCGGCGTGTCGATCGATTTTTAGTAAGCTAGACCCATACTGCGAGTGGTTTCTGCTCCCAGGTAAACCCGGATGCTGAGAAAATCGGTAGGGCAAGCAGTTTCGCAACGCTTGCAGCCTACACAGTCTTCAGTGCGGGGAGATGAGGCAATCTGAGCTGCTTTGCAGCCATCCCAGGGCACCATCTCCAAAACGTCAGTCGGACAAGCGCGGACGCATTGAGTGCAGCCGATGCAAGTATCGTAAATTTTGACTGAATGAGACATTGAATAAAGGCTCCCAACGAGTCACTAAAAATTTGCTGCCTCTGCGAATTAACAGATTTGACGGCGAGGTGCCACCGCTATAGCCTGCACAGAGAATTAAAGGTTAGTCTACCGCAGTGCCTGGAAGCACTTCGCGAAAAAGCGACAAAACTTCACAGTTATTCACGCTGCGAGTCTTATCAAAGTAGGTTCCTACTGAGCACGTCTGTGGTTAGAGCGGAGTTATCAAGGACGGACATCTTTACTACAAATTTGTGCAAATAGATCAATTAAAAGCCTAATTTTTCTAACACGGGCTTAGTTGAAACAATATGTCGATCGAGTCCTAGTTTTTTCGGCTCCACACCCAAAGCCAAAGCCACCAATTGCGACAAATGCAACACGGGCAAACCCAACTTGCGCCCGATTACTTTTTCCACCTCCGGCTGTCGCGAATCCAAATTTAAATGACAAAGAGGACAAGGTGTTACCATACAATCAGCCTCATTGTCAAGAGCATCTTGAATATGTTTGCCTGCCATCTGAAAAGATTGGTTAGTGGCATAACTAGCCAACGGCCAGCCGCAGCACTGCGTCCGCCCTCGATAATAAACCGGAGTTGCCCCGATCGCCCGAAATACATTTTCCATCGATTCCGGTTGGTGCGGGTCATCGTAAAGCAGCTTATCCTGAGCTCGCAGCAAATAACAGCCGTAAAAAGCCGCGCACTTCAAACCCGAAAGCTTGTGAGTGACTCGCTTTTGAACTTCCTCCAAACCGTAATCTGCAACGATCGCCCACAACAGATGTTTTACCTCGGTACTGCCTTGATAAGGCGAACAACCTTGCTTTTTGAGTAAACTGTTAACTTTATCTACGTAGTTGGGATCGGTTTTTTGGCAATCCTTGAGGCGATCGTCCACATGACCGATGACCCCTTGACAAGTGCTGCAATGCGTCAGCAAAGGCAGATTCAGTTCCTCAGCCAAAGCAATATTGCGAGCGTTGACAGTATCTTCGAGCAACTGCGAATCTTCCTTGAAAGTGCCAGAACCGCAGCAAGAAGCTTTTTTGAGTTCCACCAGTTCGATGCCCAACGCTTGAGTCAGGGCTTGGGTAGACAGGTAAAGTTCGCGGGCGGCCCCTTGGGCAACGCAACCGGGAAAGTAAGCATATTTGAGATTTGGGGATGGCATAATTGTTGCTGCTGGGGACACAAGGTTCGGGAAAAGAAACTTGAGCGGTCAAAGTCGGGAGGTTTCCTGCTTAGTTTTCCCTCTTTATAATTAACGTATCACCGCATAGCTAGAAGCCAATTGTCAGCTTTTCTCAAGCATTTTGAGTTGATGACTGACGCACCATCGACCAAAAACCCGGTTCCTCAACGTTATCAGGTGGCTAAATGAGATGATTGATTTGGAGCTATGTGCGTTTTTTTGCCTTAGTCGTAGAGTTACTGCGATCGTCCGTGTCCCAATTGTCGCTGACCCGTGTCACTTAGAAAAGCGGCCAGCCTTTCTCCAGCAGATCCCCCTTTCGGATAAGATTAGATACGCAGCAACCAATGAGGACACGATGTTATGAGCCAAGACGACATTTTTGCTAGAGTCCAGAAAATTGTGGCAGAGCAACTGGAAGTCGATAAGAGCGAAGTCAAGCCCGAAGCCAACTTTGCTAACGATTTAGGAGCAGATTCCTTAGATACTGTAGAGCTGGTCATGGCCTTGGAAGAAGAGTTTGATATTGAAATTCCTGACGAAGCAGCCGAAGGAATTACTACGGTTCAAGCTTCTGTAGATTTCATCAGCAGCAAACTTGCAGCTCCAAAAGCATAAAATACCTGTCTTTTCCCCTAAGAGGAGAGAAGTTAGAAAACTGGAAACTCCTCTTTTGTTCTGCGTTCTGGGTGTTTAATTTTTTGAAACTGAAATCATGACAAATTTAGAGCGTAAGCGCGTTGTTATCACGGGTCTCGGCGCGATTACACCGATCGGCAATACCTTGTCCGAATATTGGGACGGGTTGCTTGCCGGGAAGAATGGTATAGGCCCGATCACCTTATTCGACCCGTCGCGGCACGACTGCCGCTTTGCCGCAGAGGTGAAGGGTTTCGACCCACACGACTATTTAGAGCGCAAGGAAGCAAAGCGGATGGATCGCTTTGCTCAATTTGGGGTGTCAGCGAGCAAACAAGCTCTTGCTGATGCGAAGTTTGAGATTAACGACCTGAACGCAGAACAGGTGGGTGTCATTCTTGGCACTGGCATTGGTGGCCTGAAGGTTTTAGAAGATCAGCAAGAGATATATCTGACTCGCGGCCCCGATCGGTGCAGCCCGTTTATGATTCCCATGATGATTGCGAATATGGCCGCGGGCCTGACGGCGATTCACACGGGCGCTAAAGGGCCAAACTCTTGCACGGTGACGGCATGCGCTGCCGGGTCGAATGCCGTAGGCGATGCGTTTCGCCTAGTTCAGGGGGGTTACGCGCAAGCCATGATTTGCGGCGGTACGGAAGCTGCGGTGACACCTTTGTGCGTGGCGGGTTTTGCTGCGGCGAGGGCGCTTTCGACTCGCAACGATGACCCGACTCATGCTTCTCGTCCGTTCGATCGCGATCGTGATGGTTTTGTCGTCGGCGAAGGTGCTGGCATTCTGATGCTAGAAGAAATGGAACACGCTCTGGCGCGTGGCGCGAGGATTTACGCAGAAATCGTTGGCTACGGTTTAACTTGCGATGCCTATCACATGACTTCTCCGGTACCGGGGGGGAACGGTGCGTCGCGGGCAATGGCTTTAGCGCTCAAGGATGCGGGTTTGACGCCGGATCAAGTGAGCTATATCAATGCTCACGGCACGAGCACGCTTCCCAACGATTCTACTGAAACAAAAGCGATTAAGCAAACTTTGGGAGACCACGCTTACAAAGTAGCAATTAGTTCTACCA
The DNA here is from genome assembly GCF_036705715.1 of Microcoleus sp. AT3-D2. NCBI lineage: Bacteria > Bacillati > Cyanobacteriota > Cyanophyceae > Oscillatoriales > Microcoleaceae > Microcoleus > Microcoleus sp. AT3-D2. Next base: position 21,720 of record NZ_JAUBVE010000005.1, read on the forward strand.
AGTCAATGACCGGTCATCTTTTGGGCGGTTCTGGGGGAATTGAAGCGGTGGCGACGGTAATGGCGATCGCCAATGACAAAATCCCGCCGACAATTAATCTAGAAAATCCCGATCCTGAGTGCGATTTGGACTATGTTCCTCATACAAGTCGCGATCTAAAAGTTGATGTGGCGCTGTCGAATTCCTTTGGATTTGGCGGCCACAACGTCACACTGGCCTTCAAGAAGTTTGTTCGGTAACGGCTAATCCAAAATCGAGAGTTAAAAGGTGAAAAATTAATTTTTCACCTTTTAATTTTTAGATAAATTTTAGATTTGGCGATCGGCTATTAAATAAATCAACTTAATTCAACCTAAAATGCGATCGCGCGTTAGAACCCCGCAACACTTTAACTGCTGGGAAGTTCTGCCTATTCTGTTTTTGATGAGCCGTTTCTCATATCACGTCCGGGTGAGCGCTTGACTCAAAACGGTTACTTTTCATGAGTCAAGCGCAACGAAGTAAGCGCGTTGCCGAAAGGGCGAGATTCTTCAGTTCCTTCAGAACTCAGGATGACAACTACTCAAGCGGACTTGATATGACTTAGTTTGTTAACAGAAACAGGTCTCTAAAAATATTTTCCCCAAACAAAAAGCGCCCCTATTTCTAGGAGCGCTTTTTGTTAATCTCAAGTTAAAAATTAACCGTTGATAGAAGGAGCAACCAAAGCTACGGGAGTGGTTTCACCAGCAGCCAAGTCGAGAGGGAAGTTGTGAGCATTGCGCTCGTGCATTACTTCCATACCCAAGTTAGCGCGGTTGATGACATCAGCCCAAGTATTGATGACACGACCTTGAGAGTCGATAATCGATTGGTTGAAGTTGAAACCGTTCAAGTTGAAAGCCATCGTGGAGATACCCAAAGCGGTAAACCAGATGCCTACTACTGGCCATGCACCTAACAAGAAGTGCAAGGAACGGCTGTTGTTGAAGGAAGCGTATTGGAAAATCAAACGACCGAAGTAGCCGTGGGCTGCAACGATGTTGTAGGTTTCTTCTTCTTGACCGAATTTGTAACCGTAGTTTTGTGATTCGGTTTCGGTTGTTTCACGAACCAAGGAAGATGTTACCAAGGAACCGTGCATGGCGGAGAACAAGCTACCACCGAAGACACCAGCAACTCCCAACATGTGGAAGGGGTGCATCAGGATGTTGTGCTCGGCTTGGAACACGATCATGAAGTTGAATGTGCCGGAGATACCCAAGGGCATACCGTCAGAGAACGAACCTTGTCCAATTGGGTAGATCAAGAATACTGCGGTTGCTGCTGCAACTGGTGCAGAGTAAGCTACGCATATCCAAGGACGCATACCTAAGCGGTAGGACAATTCCCATTCACGACCCATGTAGCAAAATACACCGATCAGGAAGTGGAAAATTACCAATTGGTAAGGGCCGCCGTTGTACAACCACTCGTCTAAGGAAGCTGCTTCCCAGATTGGGTAGAAGTGAAGACCAATGGCGTTGGATGAAGGAACAACAGCACCTGTGATGATGTTGTTACCGTACATCAAGGAACCTGCTACTGGTTCGCGGATACCATCGATGTCCACTGGAGGAGCAGCGATGAAGGCGATGATGTAGCAAATGGTGGCGCTGAGCAAGGTAGGAATCATCAAGACGCCGAACCAACCGATGTAAATCCGGTTGTCTGTGCTTGTGACCCACTCGCAGAAGCGTTCCCAGACGTTGGCGCTTTCGCGCTGCTGTAAGGTTGTTGTCATTTGTTTATGATTGCTTTATTTGGTTTTCAATGTTCGTGACGGCTTTGTGTTCCGCCATGTAAATAAACATAAAGCATATTCTAAGGTTTGTAAAGTATTTTAACAACAGATTAACTGATTAAAGATATAAGATTAAATTATCAATATGAAGAAAACTGGATAAAGAGGTAAGAATGCACAAAAAAGTAGGTAAAGCCTGGAAGCGCGTCGCCTTCAGGCATGGAAATATTAAGATACAGACTTCTGCTGGCTAGGTATCATAATGAGAGCCCAATAGGGAACTTCAGCGGGATCGACATCTGCGATCGCCCGAATGCGCTGATTTGGCATAGTTGCCCGTTCTATATACAAAGCTCGATCGAACTGTCCCAACTCAATCAGCACGTCCCGGACTTTCGCAAAATGCCGGCCCAGCTTAATAATCACAGCAGCATCAACAACCGCCAGTCGATCGCGCAAAACCTCAGCATCCAGCGTCGCAGGCATAATACTTAACACATCGTTACGATAAGTCAGTGGCACTCCCAACGCAGCCGCACTCGCCATTGTCGAAGAAATTCCCGGCACAACTTCAGTGGTAAATCTCGCCGACAAACGGTTGAATAGATACATAAACGAGCCGTAGAGAAAAGGTTCGCCCTCACATAGCACCGCCACATCCTGTCCCTGGCTCAGATGTGCGGCAATTTTCTCGGCAGCAATATCATAATAAGGTTGAGACGATCGCGTCGGACTAAAAGGCAACGGCATCGGAATCTCAATTTGCTCCGGGCGCAGATAATCAGCAACGATCGCCCGCGCCAGCACCTTACCATTTTCCATCGCCGGATAGGCAATCACCGGCACCGATTGCAAAATCCGATAAGCTTTCAAAGTAATCAACTCTGGATCGCCAGGGCCAATACCCAAACCGTACAATTTACCAGTAGCCTTAGTCATAATTCATCCTTTTTCGCTAACGCATTCACGGCCGCCGTTGCCATTGCACTGCCGCCGCGCCGCCCGTGCAACGTAATAAATGGCACTCCCCGACTGTTGGCGGCCAGTTCGGCTTTGGATTCGGCGGCCCCGACAAATCCTACCGGGAAACCCAGAATTAAAGCCGGTTTGGGTGCTCCGGCATCCAGCATTTCCAGCAGTCGGAACAAAGCAGTCGGGGCATTGCCGATCGCCACAACCGCACCCTGCAAGTTGTCCAGCCATAAATCCAGGGCCGCGGCCGATCGAGTATTTCCGATTTGCCGCGCCAACTCCGGGATTTCGGAATGCCAGAGGGTGCAAATCACCGCATTGTCAGCCGGAAGGCGTTTGCGAGTGATGCCTTCGGCCACCATCCGGGCATCGCACAGAATCGGCGCACCTGCGACGAGGGCGTTGTGTCCCGCGGTGGCTGCACCGGGCGAAGCTGCTAAATCTGTAACAATATCGGTCATGCCACAACTGTGAATTAGCCGCACGGCTACCGATTCTAAATCGGGCGGCAAGCTTGACAAATCTGCTTCGGCTCGAATTGTGGCGAAGGATTTGGTGTAGATTTCTGTTCCGTCTCGAATGTAGTCAATCATTGTTTAAAACTGCTATGGGAAGTTTGTGGGATTTGTGAAATAGATTTTTTGAATGAACCGCGAAGATGGAAAGGAAGCGCAGGAAGGAATATCAAGAGAGATAGAAAGAGAAGTGATTAAAAATTGTCAGTTTGAATCGGATATTTTTTTACTTAAAATTTTTATTTCCGGTGTTCAACAACTCCTGCACTTTGTCGATCGGCAGCCGATCGACAAACTCACCAAATGACTCCACAGGCTCTCGAAACCGCTGATACACCCGCAACATTCGCTCGATCGCACCGGGCATCTTGATCGCACTCACCGCCTGAAAAATTGGTCGTCCGAAGGGCGAATCTTTTCTACCCGCATAAATGTCGTAACCTTCGATCGTCTCGTGTCCTCGCTCAATCTGAATTCCCACCAGCGTGATATCAATTGGCCGGTGCTGGGCGCAGGACTTTTGGCAACCGCTGAAATGAATGTTAATCGGTTGGTCTATCGTCAATTTTTGCGCTAAATCCCTCACCATTTTTAGGGCGTGACTTTGAGTATCTGTCGCCGCCGAGGCACAGCCGCTGCTGCCGGCACAAGCCACCAAGCACGAATCTAGGCGACTCACCGACGAGTGCAATCCCATATCGGCGATTTGCTGTTTTACCTCAAAAAGCTGGGAGTTGGGGATATCAGAAATCAACAGATTTTGCCAGGGCGTCAGTCTCAGGGTACCGCTGGCTAGATTTTGGGCTAAGTTTGCCAAATTCCGCAGTTGCTTTGATTCTAGCCTACCGAGAGGCACTGCAATTCCCATGTAGGAGAAACCGGACTGTCGCTGAGGATGAATGCCGAGATGTCGGTGATTGGGGAGGGATTTTTCAGATGAGTCGATCAAACGGGCGGGCAAGATGCCCACCCCACAAGGAAATTCACTCTTTGTGGAACAGGCATCTTGCCTGTTCTTGGGAAAGGTGCAAGATGTGAATTGCAATAAAAATGGTAAATTCTGCTGTACCCTTTCTAGATAACTTTCAGCGCCCCAATCTGCCAGCAGGTGACGCAAACGCGGTTTTTTGCCATCAATTCGAGGTCGATTTTTGGTGTATTCAAGATAGGTGCTAGCGAGGGCGGCTAATACTGAAATACATTGCGATTCTTCGATTAAAATTCCTGTATCGCCGTTTAAATACAGGCGAAAAAGGATTTCTGATTGGGTTGAACGCCCTTCAGCAGCTAATAAAATATCGTTGCGTAAAGCCTGGATCGAAACCGATTCCCCGCCGTCGAAGCCAATACTGAACTTAGGCGAAAGTTCCGACAATTCGGGATGCGTTTGCAGGTAATCATCCCAAGCTTTGACTAGCGGGCGAGTATCCAGTAACTGCTGGCGATCGATCCCTGCTGTCGGGCTTGCCATAATATTGCGAATCGGGTCAACTTCAACGCGGCGAGACGCTATCCCCAATTCCTGCAAGCGGTTCCAGACTTCCGGGGCAATTTCCGAGTTCACTTCTCGGATTTGCAAATTTGCCCGATTTGTCACTTGCAAACAGCCGGTACTGTATTGATCAGCCACATCGGCGATCGTCCAACACTGCTGCGCGTTTAAAATTCCCCCCGGAATCCGCATTCTCGATAAAACTCCGTCTCGGGCGATCGAACCGTAAAATAAACCCGGACAAGTCGGCCAATTAGTCAAAGGTAACAAATAATCTCCTCCCCGTGCTCCGCAGGGAATCCAAAAGTAAACGCCCACAAAGCGCCCCCGAAATCGGCATTCTGACTTTTACAGTTGCGGCACAGCGCCGGAATTGCACCGGACTTTCCCGCTTTCAGGTTTTAGAAAGGTATCACGAGCTGACCCACAGAAAGCAAAACCCTCAACTTTCTTAACAAAACCCCTAGCGATGGCGTCGGGCCCCGCAAGCTACGCCCCTCTCTCTCTTTACATCAGCTTTCCTAATCACACTCATCAGTTTAACTGTCGCTCAACCCCTTTACAAACGTTAACAATACCGTTAATAATAGAAACATCATCCGAACATTGACAACCAAATAAAGCAATCATAAACAAATGACAACAACCTTACAGCAGCGCGAAAGTGCCAACGTCTGGGAACGCTTTTGTGAGTGGGTAACATCAACCGACAACCGGATTTACATCGGTTGGTTCGGCGTCTTGATGATTCCTACCTTGCTCAGCGCCACCATTTGCTACATCATCGCCTTCATCGCAGCCCCACCAGTGGACATCGACGGCATCCGCGAACCAGTAGCAGGTTCCTTGATGTACGGTAACAACATCATCACAGGTGCTGTTGTTCCTTCATCCAATGCAATTGGTCTTCACTTCTACCCAATCTGGGAAGCAGCTTCCTTAGACGAGTGGTTGTACAACGGCGGCCCTTACCAATTGGTAATTTTCCACTTCCTCATTGGCGTTTTCTGCTACATGGGTCGTGAATGGGAACTGTCCTACCGCTTAGGTATGCGTCCTTGGATCTGCGTAGCTTACTCTGCACCAGTTGCAGCAGCCACCGCAGTATTCTTGATCTACCCAATTGGACAAGGTTCGTTCTCTGACGGTATGCCCTTGGGTATCTCCGGTACATTCAACTTCATGATCGTGTTCCAAGCAGAGCACAACATCCTGATGCACCCGTTCCACATGTTGGGAGTTGCTGGTGTCTTCGGTGGTTCCTTGTTCTCCGCCATGCACGGTTCTCTCGTTACTTCCTCTTTGGTTCGTGAAACAACCGAAACCGAATCGCAAAACTACGGTTACAAATTCGGTCAAGAAGAAGAAACCTACAACATCGTTGCAGCCCACGGCTACTTCGGTCGTTTGATTTTCCAATACGCTTCCTTCAACAACAGCCGTTCTTTGCACTTCTTGTTAGGTGCATGGCCAGTTGTCGGCATCTGGTTTACCGCTTTGGGTATCTCCACGATGGCTTTCAACTTGAACGGTTTCAACTTCAACCAATCGATTATCGACTCTCAAGGTCGTGTCATCAATACTTGGGCTGATGTCATTAACCGCGCTAACTTGGGTATGGAAGTAATGCACGAGCGCAATGCTCACAACTTCCCGCTTGACTTGGCTGCTGGTGAGACAACTCCTGTAGCTTTGGTTGCTCCTTCTATCAATGGCTAAGTTTTAGTCTTTGATTGACAAAAAGCGCTCCTAGAAATAGGGGCGCTTTTTGTTTGGGGAAAATATTTTAACTGCGGGGAGGCGAAGTATCGTAGCCGCCAGAGGAGTTAGATCGAGCTTATTTGAGATTGCAATTCGCGGAGGTAACAGTTCCGTCGCTTCTGGTAACTCCTGTTAGGCTGAATTGAGGTCGGCTTCTGCTTGGAGACTCACTCATGATAAATTCAAGTTTCTTTAAACATCACAATACATTCATAATTTTCTATATCGAGAAATCGGTCAACTTGCAAAGTTCCTATTTGTTCAAATTCCTGTTTTTGGTGAAACATTAGGGAACGAGTATTAGCTATTGGCTGGGTAACAATAAACAGCGAAATAAATGAATTTGGAAAAAATTGATAAATTTCTTTATACATAAATCGAGCAACACCTCGACCCATCCAATTTAACTTGGTTGCTACTCTTTCGAGATAAAAATGCCGATCGCTTGTGACTATTTTCTTAAAACCCTCATCTTTCCAGATGATTTTATTCAACATTTCATCAGATATTTTGGGTTGTGATATAGCCACAAATCCCAGAGTTCCCCCATCGGTTTTAGCTGCCACAAAATATCTGCATGAATTATTTAAGCTTTGGACAATCTCATCTTCAGTAATTTGTGTTAGCAAAAAGCCGCGCTCGATCGACGTATTTTGACCGCGCGCATGAGAATTGTAAATATTGACGATCGCCTGTATGTCCTCTCGATCGGCTTCTCTAAAAATTAGATATTCCATTGCATAGTTTGTAAGAACGCTGTCATACATTTGCAATTTTAACGCTCAGGTTTATCTATTCTAAGAGCTAGATATAGATCGCATACCAGATTTAGTTTTGTAAATATTTTAGGGGCGATCGCCTTCGGACAATATAATGACTGTAGGTATGTCTGCACTTGTGGGCGATCGCAAATAACTTCCAGATAGCGTGGTAGATACAGGGAAATCCTCAGAATCTTGTGACTTTTTCTTGACACCCAATAAAATATGCAGTAATTTAAGAAAAAATTTGAGTAAGTAAGATGATTGACTACCGAGATAACGAAAACTTGTCTTTTGAGGAATATTACGACTTCTTAAAAAGGAGCGATCTTGGTAGTCAGTATCCCAAAGAGCGTTTTGAAGAAAGGGTAAGGAAGCTGTTGACTACTCGCTCAGTCGCTGTTACCGCTAGGAATGATGAAGGGAAGCTAATCGGGGTAGCCTTTGGTATTACGGATTTTGTTTATTTCCTTTTTGTCACAGACCTGGGTGTGGACAGGTCTTATGCAAAACAAGGAATAGGAAGTGAATTATTGGTTCGCATCCGAGAGATGGTTGGTGGGGAAGATGATATTACGGTCGTTACAGTCGCACATGAAACCGCAATGGGTTTCTATGAGAAGTGTGGATATATATCTGAAAACTGTCTATTTTGGAAGCCTTGCAAACTTTGGAGTGAATTCAAAGTAATTTAGCTCAGCAAAGGGATGAGTTACTTTCCCTTGTTTAATTAAGGAAAGCATAAGTAATTGAATCCAGAGAAACTCGCTTCCCCACAATTCGGTAGCAACTTTCCTGTTTTTCAATGTACTGTTTTGTTATTAAAGCTGCTGTAGTCATATCGATTAAGTGCTAAGAAACTACTGCAAAATCTGTGTACCGCCGCATCCCAGGCTCGTGAAATGCCAACACAATATCTTCCTTGGGAACCCCTGCACGCACCAAATCCCTTGCAATCCCATCTTCTGTCCAGTCTTCCTCGATCCAGAATTTACCATCGCGAATCCGAACGTAAACGGTAATACCGGTAATACGATCGCCCTTTTCCCAGCCAAGATTCATCCAGATGTAATGACCGTTTTGTTCGTCGGTAATTAAGAATGTTTCGATGTCTGGTTGAGGATGGCGGTACAATTATAGATACTCGGTTAAAATATGCTCTCTTACTTTGGGATATTCAGTTAGTTTATTCATTGCACTATTTTCTATACTATCGATCGACCTTTTTTCCCATCGCACTACGCGAATTGCGATCGCCTCAAATCCCTGATTCAGTAAAAGCTAGGTTCAAATCATCAATCAACCCCAATTGTTGGGCCCACTCTGTTAAGTAACCCCGATCCAAATTCTCAGATTGGACTTTCAGAATTCCCAAGACATCATTCCATTGTTTTTGAGACTGAGACTGTTGCCGCCAGAGCAGTTTTGCCAACACAATATCTTCAGGAGAAGCAACCCAAAATTGTTCTACACCAGCTTCGTCAAGCGCTTCTAATCGTCGTCTTGCCATTTTTGAGCGATCGAATTCAGTATTAGAATTCAGCACAATATCAGCGTTCAATACTAAAGTCATGTGAGTGACGCTCAACACCATCCCTCTACCCTCTTGAATATCTTTTACCGAACCCGGAGGGCAGTAAAAACCAGCCGTTTCTAGTGCTTCAACTAATTGAAAAATATTGTCCCGGATTAATTCAATTACTAAATCTAAATCCCGTGTTGTTCTCGGGTCGCCATAGACAGAAGCGGCAACGCCTCCTGTAATATAATAAGAGACACCTAATGTTTCAAAAATTGGGTGCAACAGTCTAGCAATTTCGCTGGGGTCTTGCGTCCACATAGAGGGCTCACTGGTGGGGGTTAAATTTGGCAACCACTTGCTACCTAATATCGATCGAGCAAATCGCTCTTTGTAGGTTGAGGGACAAGCTTTTTTCATCCCGCGCAAGCTAACAGTTTTTGCCCAACGATTTAATTTTGCCCCCATTTGCCACCGTTGGGAATTGGTGAGTTGTCGCAGTAGGTAAAAATCAATTGCATCAGCTTCAGGAGTTTTATCATTCGACTGGGGACGGTATCCAGGTTTGATGGATATTTCCGGTATGGATTGAATCATTTTGCTTGTTGATTTCCCTAATTCTCTATCAATTCCACAGTTGGGACAAGGGGAGAGTTTGTCCGGTAATTGCTTCATGAAAGCCTTGCTGAATCCCTTCGAGGACTGTTTCAGTGGGGTCATCATCGGGATCGATCTCAGTGTTTTGACGAATTTTTTTTTGCAGTTCTTTGAAGCGTCCTTTATAGATATTTTCCCATTTATGGGACTGCAAGAATTTGATGAAAGCTAAGACTTCTTGTTGTTGGTCTGGCGATAAGACCTTCACATTTTCCAAAATGGCTTGTTCGACGGTCATAATTATCCCTTTTTTTTGATTGCTATTCTACAATCTAGTAACAACATTATATCAAACGGGTGGGTCAACAGCAATTCAAAGTTTGATAAATTACTAGGAAGCTACTGCAAAATCTGTGTACTGTCGCATTCCCGGCTCGTGAAATGCCAACACAATATCTTCCTTGGGAACCCCTGCACGCACCAAATCCGTTGCAATCCCATCTTCTGTCCAGTCTTCCTCGATCCCGAATTTGCGATCGCGAATCCGAACGTAAACAGTGATACCGGTAATGCGATCGCCCTTTTGCCAGCCAAGATTTATCCAGATGTAATGACCGTTTTCCTCGTCTGCAATCAAGAATGTCTCGATGTCTCGATGTCTTATTGAGAAGGGCGATTATTGCACAATTCTATATACTCGGTCAAAATACGCTTGATTAGTTTGGGATATTCGATTAGTTGATCCATTGCACAATTTTATCTACTTCTGTATTTACGATAATTATTTTATAGATGACAAGCAGATAGTTTGGAATCTAACCAATGCAATCCCAATCCCCAGCTATTTCCACCAGGGACGATGACACTTCTATGTCCTAACCAATATACAAAAGTATGGGGAAGATGACCAAGGGGAGCGCGGAGTTCATAGGTCATTCTACTATTAAATAAATCCCATTTAACGTATTCGCAGAATTTGTCATAATCTTTGCCCGCTTGTTGCCAAATAGACCTTTGTACTGAAAATCCGAAACGCTCATTTGAGTATTTTACCCAAAGTTGGTTAATTGTTTGGAGGTCTGTACAAGGAAAGTTTACCCAATCTGAATGCCCTAAATAGCCTAATTTTTCACAGCACGCTACCCAAAGTATAATTTGTTTAGTTTCGCAATCAGCTTCTTTAAACTTGCCCTCTGCTAAAAAATTGCGTAATTGAGTGTAATCAGCTCCGCTTTCGGAAGCTAGATTAAGAAATTGGTTGTCATAATTTAAAGATTGAAAATCACTCATGGTCAGCGCCCAAGATATTTTGAATATGAGATTATTTGACTTGATCCGTATGAATTTGCTTCGCGCCCGCTTCGAGAAACCCATGCTTGAGTTAATTATAGTTTTGTAGGGTGCGTTAGGCCGTAGCCGTAACGCACCCATACTAATACTAGCTGCCGCCAATCCGAGCGACATCGCGAGCGTTTTCTTCAAACGCAGCCGTCAGCGCATCATCACCGCTTAAACCCGATGCGATCGCCCTTTCAATAGCCTGCAACACCCGCTTATAATCCCTCGGCATCACCTTCACAAAAACCGGCACCATATCATCCCACGCAGCCAGAACCTTCGATGCCTTCGCACTTCCAGTCAAATCAAAGTGAGTCTGAATTAACTGCCGCAAATCGCTAATTTCCTCAACATCCTCCAGTTTTTCCAAATCCACCATCGACATATTGCAGCGAGTAGCAAAATCCCCCGCCTCATCCAAAATGTAAGCAACACCGCCACTCATACCCGCTGCAAAATTGCGCCCGGTTTCGCCCAAAACTACAACTTTGCCGCCAGTCATGTACTCGCAACCGTGATCGCCCACACCTTCAACTACCGCATTCACGCCGGAGTTACGCACCCCAAAACGTTCGCCCGCCATCCCTCGGATGAAAACCTCGCCGGCTGTCGCGCCGTAAAGCACAACGTTACCGACAATCACGTTTTCTTCCGCGACAAAGGTAGAAGCCTGCGACGGATACAGGATGATTTTGCCGCCGCTGAGCCCTTTGCCCAAATAGTCGTTAGCTTCGCCTTCGAGCTCCAGGGTGACACCCTTGGGCACGAATGCGCCAAAGCTTTGCCCAGCGCTGCCTTGGAAGTGCAGGTGCACCGTGTCATCCGGCAAACCTTCCCAGTTGCGTTTGGTGATTTCGTTGCCGAGAATTGTGCCGACAACGCGGTTGACATTGGTAATCGGCAGTTTGGCGTGGACTTTTTCACCGTTTTCGATCGCACCTTTGCACAAATCCAACAACACAGTCATGTCGAGAGACTTTTCCAAACCGTGATCCTGCGCCATCTGACAATAGCGCCCGACATCCGCCCCAACCTCCGGCTGATAAAGGATTTTCGAGAAATCCAAACCCTTAGCCTTCCAGTGTTCCACCGCTTGCTGAGGTTCTAAAACATCAGTGCGGCCAACCATTTCATTCAGCGTGCGGAAGCCCAACTGCGCCATAATTTCCCGGACTTCCTGCGCGATGAAAGTCATAAAGTTTACCGTGTGCTCGGGGTCGCCGGTAAAGTTTTTCCGCAGCAGCGGGTCTTGCGTCGCCACGCCCACGGGGCAAGTGTTCAGGTGGCAAACGCGCATCATGATGCAGCCCAATGTCACCAGCGGCGCGGTCGCAAAACCGAATTCCTCAGCGCCAAGCAGTGCAGCAATTACTACATCGCGACCGGTTTTCATTTGACCGTCAGTTTCCACGACAATCCGGCTGCGGAGATTGTTCAGTACCAAAGTCTGGTGAGTTTCCGCCAGTCCCAATTCCCAAGGTAATCCCGCGTGTTTGATCGAAGTCTGGGGCGAAGCGCCGGTACCGCCGTCATAGCCGGAAATCAACACGACATCGGCGTGGGCTTTTGCAACACCCGCCGCGATCGTCCCGACTCCCACTTCCGACACGAGTTTGACGCTAATCCGCGCTTCTCGGTTGGAATTTTTCAAGTCGTGAATCAATTCGGCCAAATCTTCGATCGAATAAATGTCGTGGTGAGGAGGAGGCGAAATCAAACCCACACCCGGAGTCGAGTTCCGCACCTTGGCAATCCACGGGTATACTTTTTTACCAGGCAACTGTCCGCCTTCACCGGGTTTCGCGCCTTGCGCCATCTTGATTTGCAGTTCCCGCGCTTGTGAAAGGTACAAGCTGGTAACGCCGAAACGCCCGGAAGCAACTTGTTTGATCGCGCTGTTTTTCGAGTCGCCGCGATCGTTCGTCCAAGTGTAGCGATCGGGATCTTCGCCACCTTCACCGGTGTTCGATTTGCCACCAATGCGGTTCATCGCCACAGCTAAAGATTCGTGGGCTTCTTTAGAAATCGAACCATAACTCATCGCCCCAGTTTTAAAGCGTTTGAGAATAGATTCGATCGGTTCAACTTCCTCAATGGGTATCGATTCCCGCTGTTTGAATTGCAACAAACCGCGCAAGGTAAAATGCTGCTGGTTTTGTTCATTAACCAGCCCAGAATACTGTTTGAAAAGCGTATAACTGCCCTCGCGCACCGACTTTTGCAGCGCGTGAATTGTCTGCGGGCTAAACAAATGCGCCTCGCCTTCTTTCCGCCACTGATATTCGCCGCCGACATCGAGAGTATGTCCGCTGGATGGGCGATCGGGGAATGCGTGGGTATGGCGTAAAATAGCTTCTTGGGCGATGACTTCGAGGTCTACGCCTTCAATCCGGGAGGCTGTCCAAGCAAAGTATTTATCGACTACGGATTTGTTTAAGCCTATCGCCTCAAAAATCTGCGCGCCGCGATAACTTTGAATTGTGGAAATCCCAATTTTCGAGGCAACTTTCGTCACACCTTTAGTTGCGGCTTTGACGTAGTTTTTGCAAGCTGTTTTGTACTCGACATTTAGCAGCAATCCTTCGCGGATCGAATCGGCGATCGTCTCAAAGGCCAAATACGGATTAATCGCGCCGCAACCATATCCAATAAGTGTCGCAAAGTGATGCACTTCCCTCGGTTCGCCGGATTCGAGCACGAGTCCCGCCCGCGTGCGCGTACCTTTACGGATCAAGTGGTGGTGCAGGCCTGCAACTGCCAGCAGCGCCGGAATTGGGGCTTGGTCGGGACTGATGCCCCGATCGCTCAAAATGACGATATTCACCCCGGAGGCGATCGCGCTGTCTGCTGCCGCGAAAACCTCTTCTAAGGCTTGTTCAAGACCTTTTACGCCGCTTTTGGGGTCAAACAAAATCGGCAGTGTAATCGACCGGAAATTGCCCTCATTTACGTGTTTGAGCTTAGCTAATTCTTCATTGCTGAGAATTGGCGTTTTCAGTTCTATCAAATGACAGCTTTCCGGTTCTGGTTTGAGCAAATTGCGTTCAGCGCCGATCGTAGTTTCGGCAGAAGTTACAATTTCTTCGCGGATAGAATCAATCGGCGGATTGGTAACTTGAGCAAACAACTGCTGGAAGTATTCGTAAAGCAGTTTTGGTCGATTGGAAAGCACCGCCAGCGGCGTATCCGCACCCATCGCGCCGACAGCTTCCACGCCATCTTTCGCCATCGGCGCTAACAGCAACCGCAGTTCTTCAAAGGTGTAGCCAAAGGCCATCTGGCGCTGGATCAATGTTTCGGGGTGGGATTCTGGCAAGGCCGGCGCATCTTTCAGTTTGGCGATTTCGACCATGTGCTGGTCGATCCACTGGCGGTACGGGTGTTCTGTGGCGATTTTGGTCTTAATTTCCTCGTCAGAGACGATGCGGCCTTCCTCGGTATTTACCAGGAACATTCGCCCCGGTTGCAAGCGGCCTTTTGATACAATTCGTTCTGGGGCGATGGGCAAAACTCCGGCTTCCGATGCCATAATTACCAAGTCGTCTTTGGTAACGCAGTAGCGGGAAGGGCGCAAACCGTTGCGATCGAGCACGGCCCCGATCGATGTACCATCGGTAAATGCGATCGAAGCTGGGCCGTCCCAAGGTTCCATCAAGCAAGAATGGTATTCGTAGAAAGCTTTTTTCTCGTCACTCATGGACTCGTGGGCCGTCCAAGGTTCGGGAATCATCATCATTACAGCGTGCGGCAAAGAACGCCCGGCCAAATTCAGCAATTCCAAAGCATTGTCAAAAATCGTCGAGTCGCTGCCTTCGATATTGATTAAATTGGGGATTTTCTTTAAGTCATCGCCGAATAGTTCCGACTTGAACAGCGATTGCCGCGCGTGCATCCAGTTAATGTTGCCGCGCATCGTGTTAATTTCGCCGTTGTGAGCGATGTAGCGGTAAGGGTGCGATCGTTCCCAGCTCGGAAAAGTATTCGTGCTGAAGCGCGAGTGAACCAGGGCTAGAGCGCTTTCCATGTCGGGGTCGTGCAAATCGGGATAGTAATCACCGACTTGCACCGGCATTAACATACCCTTGTAGACGATCGTCCGGCAGGAGAGTGTGGAATTATACCAGTAGGGGTCTGTGTTAGTCCTGCGGATGGCATTGTGAGCCCGTTTGCGGATGACGTACAGTTTCCGCTCGAAAGCCGCCTCATCGATACCTGCGGCGCGCCGGAGGAACACTTGCTGCATGAAGGGTTCGCTAGATTTGGCGGTGTCGCCGAGGGACGAGTTGTTCGTGGGCACATCGCGCCAGCCCAGCACTTCCTGGCCTTCTTCTGCCGCGATTTCCTCAAAAATGCGTTTGCCGTTTTCGCGTTCAGTTTGATTTGGCGACGAGTAAATCGCGCCAACGCCGTACTCGCCGGCTTCGGGAAGTTCGATGTTTAGGGCCGCCGTTACTTTCTTGAGAAACTTGTGGGGTACCTGCATCAAAATCCCCGCCCCGTCTCCGGTGTTGGGTTCGCAGCCGCACGCGCCCCGGTGGTCGAGGTTCAATAGGATTGTCAGTGCCTGCTCGACAATTTCGTGGGATTTGTTACCCTTGATGTGTACGATGAATCCGACTCCGCAAGCGTCGTGCTCGAACTGCGGATCGTACAGACCTTGCTTTTGTGGCAGTCCGTTGCTGTTCATTTTGATGCTCCTGTCAAAGTGGCGAAAAGATGTTGATCTAGAGTAGAAGGCGGGAAGCCGATCGATCTAGTATGATGTATTATATATAGATTTACTGCATTGGGCAGATGCACGAAAAAATCAAAGCTGATGCGATCGAGCGAGCGTGAAAAAATAGTTAAAGGTGATGAGTTAACTATGAAACCGGAAGGTCTAAATATTTATGCAGAAAAAATCTCTAATTATTAGCGTATCTCCTGAAATTATGGGTGGCACTCCAGTCTTTGCTTTTACTAGGGTTCCGGTACAAACACTTCTGGACTATCTGAAAGCAGGAGAATCTATTGATGATTTTTTAGATGGATTCCCAACTGTGACTAAAGAGCAAGTCATCGCCTTGCTGGAAGAGGCAGAAAAACAGCTTGTTGGCATGGTCGCCTAACGAATGAAGCTTCTTTTGGATGAGTGCATCGATCGCAAATTGGCCAGAGAATTTGTTGACCATGAGATGAAAACGGTTCCACAAATGGGATGGGCAGGTGTAAAAAATGGTCAACTTCTTGCCCTTGCATAAGCAGAGTTTGATCTTTTGCTCACAGTCGATCGCAACTTGTCGTTTCAACAGAATTTGCCACAGTTCGATATTGCGGTAATTGTTCTGCAAGCACCATCCAATCGCTTGGCAGATTTGAAGCCTTTAGCTCCAAAAGTTTTAGCTATTTTAACTATGGCAACTAGAGGACAAGTTATGATTGTCAGTGCATAGCTTTAAGAAATACGCTCACCGAGATCCGTGAATGAGAAATTAAACAAATTCACAACTCCTAGCAACCGCCAGCGATAGCCTGGGTCAATGGCTGCATTTGTATCAATAGATGCTAGAAGTTTGGCAGCAGCAGTCTCAAGAGCTAGATTAGGATTCACATTTAATGAATATTCAAGAACCAGCGCCCTTTCTATGAAGATTTGATGTAGATTGGGGCGATCGAGCGAATAACAGGTGACAACAGCTATGTTGGTTTTGCTATGGTTGTTAAGGCAAGTCGATCGGGCTGAGCACAACTCTTGCAAAACTCTACAGTCGGCTAACCAGTCCCCGCAGGTGGGCTTCGGTTTTAACTATAGATTAGTTAATCTCAAAAAACAACGTCGTTTACCGAAGGATTCAGCAAGCAATCCTCAAGGAGTGAAAATCATGGTTCAGATTCAAGAAATTTCTCAAGTATCTACCCTGCACGCACCTGCAGCACCCAACGCAATAGCCGCTACGGAATTGCGGCCTTGGGGTTCATTTACGACTCTAGAAGAAGGCCCAGGATATAAAATTAAGCGGATCGAAGTTAAGTCTGGACACCGCCTCAGCCTGCAAATGCACCACCACCGCAGCGAACACTGGATTGTGGTTTCTGGTACTGCAAAAGTTACTTGTGGCGAAACTGAACAAGTTCTGTTTACAAATCAGTCTACTTACGTTCCTCAGTGCACTTCTCACCGCCTGGAAAATCCGGGAGTTATCCCCCTGGTTTTAATTGAGGTGCAAAATGGCGAATATCTCGGAGAAGATGATATTATCCGCTTTCAAGACGATTATGCTCGTAATGAAAAGGCTAAGTAACTCAAGTTGCTAAAGATATAGCAGTAAGGTGCGCGGCGGCGCACCCTACATTCTACGGGTAAGGTACACGGCTAGGCACACTCTATATTTTCAAAACTCAACATTACTTACCAATTACCAATTACCAATTACTCATAATGATTCATCTGAGCAAAACAGCAGCAACAGAAGTAACGCGCCTCAAGTCGAAGCGTCCGAACCCCAATGCTTTATTTCGTCTGGGCGTGGAATCGAGTGGCTGCTCCGGTTTGTCTTATACAATGGCATTTGACGATGCGCCAGCCCCAGAAGACGCTCTATGCGAGTCGGAGGGAATTGAAGTTGCGATCGACCCCCAGCACTTAAAATATCTCAATGAGATCACCTTGGATTATTCAGAAGACTTGATGGGGGGAGGTTTCCGATTTCACAATCCCAATGCCGCCCAAAGCTGTAGCTGCGGCAACTCCTTTTCTGCCAAGGAATAATCAATATGATGACACTCAAAGACTTAGAAAAAGTCCAAAAAACCTTCAAAGAAGCCGGTCAAGACTACCAAGTTGAACTAGAAAGCGGGAGAATTATCATTGTGGGCCCGTCAGACATTGTATCTAGTGAAATTGGCATTCGCTTGAGTGCCTTTCTCTTCGTTTGGGTGAATCCCCGCCGTTTGGGTCGAGTTTTTGACTCCGCAGGCGGCTTTATTTTACCTGATGCTAACCTTACAGCACCTGATGTTTCTTTTGTCCGAGCCGCACGTCTCAGGCAAAGTCCCCGTTATTTCGGAGAATTAGTCCCAGACTTGGTAGTAGAAATTAAATCACAGAGCGATCGCATTAAACCGCTAGAAAAAAAGATTAAGAATTTCCTAGAACTCGGAGCGCAAGTGGGAATTTTGATTGACCCGGACGAAGAAACTGTTACAGTTTATCGTCAGGAATGTGAACCAATTGTGTTGGGAAATGAAGATATTTTGACTGTCCCCGAACTTTTTCCTGGCTGGGAATTGCCAATTGCTGAACTGTGGCCGCCAATTTTTACTGAAGCAGAAACTCAAACTGAAGCCTAAAGTTTATGCAGGTTTTACATAGCCAGAAATGCGAAAAGCCTCTCTTCTCTTCCTCTGTGTCCTCTGCGCTCTCTGCGGTTAAATAATTCCTATGCAACCGGCAACCGTAAACGATATCAGTGCAATGGAAAAGCTTTCAATCAAGCTGGTGTACCGAGAATCATCCACTGCATTAACCGCTGCCACTCGGGAGATTGAGCTAATAAATCTGCATCGAATTCATTTCCCGCATCCTGCGAAAACTCAGCGAAAGCTTCCGCCCAATTAATTACTGTTTCCACAGGCAAATAAGGCGTATAATTCCAAGAACGCTGCAAAAACTCTACCATCTCAACAGAATGACCGGTGCGGTACAAATACCAAGCAATCCAAACTAAGGTACTGTACTTAATTTGTCTTTCCAACAAACGTATTTTATCCGGCAACTCGGGGCGGGCAAAAAAATTGTCCATCACTGCGGCGAGGGATTTAGCCTGCGGTAAACCTTTGTACATGGCGCTTTGTTCGTGCTGGCGGTAGCAAACAGTTACTTGTTGCAACCACTCTGCTTCGCATCCCATTAAGGCTAAACGCAGCACTAAATCTGTATCTTCCGCCGGGGGAAATCGAGGATCAAATCCGCCGGCGCGCTCTAACCACTGACGGCGAAATACCATCGCGCTGGGTAAGACTGGTTTCCACCGCAGCCACATTTCTAAGTCTAATTTAGGGACATTTTGCCAGAGTTTGACATCTTTTAGCGGTTCGCCTATACTATTAACTAGACGCCAGCCACTGTGAACTATTCCTAGATTTGGTCGCGCTGCAAATACAGCCATTTGTGCTGCTAATTTGTCTGGTAAAAAGTAGTCGTCAGCATCAAGAAAAGCGATAAATTCTCCTCGGGCTAGCTCGATGCCGTGATTTCTGGCAATCGAAACTCCTTGATTTTGTTGGTAAATGTAGCGAATTCGATCGCCATATTTCTCTAAAACTAACTTGGTATCGTCTCGGGAGCCGTCGTCTACGACAATAATTTCCCAGTTAGCATAGGTTTGGTGCAGAACGCTATCTACGGCTTGGCCGACGTAAGCAGCGCAGTTGTAAGCCGGAATTACTACACTCACCTGCGGGGTGCGATCGCTCATAATTAATATCAAGTTTTATGGATTATACCATTTTAGATTTTAGATTTTAGATTTTAGATTTTAGATTTTAGATTAAAAAACTGGAAATGATTGATGACCGTCTGGCTGGGAACTTGCCTACAGTTGCATTCTTTTTGTCAAATGGTTGGAACTGGTATTAGAATCAATACGCGTTGAGCTGGTTTACGGAAATGCGGGCTTTGAAAGTCAGAAAAACCATGCAACCGCCCCTACAAGATTTATTGGTAAAATCCGGTGGCGTCTTTATTTTACAATACTTATCGGGTGCCCAGGAGGCTCACGCGCCCGATAAGTGACGCTTGATCAGCATAATTTGGGTTCAAGAATTTGCCAGGGTAAGTTGTCGTGGATTAAGTATATCTTGGGGGCGGATTGCTGAAGGGTGGCGATCGCCTTTTACCTTCAAATACTTATCAACTATTTGCACAACCTGTTCGGGATTGGCTGGCTTGCTCAAAAAATCGGAAGCACCTGTCAATTTCGCCCGCGTGCGGTCAATTATACTATCTTGACCGGTCAAAAATACGATCGGAGTTTCCCGAAAAGCTGGTGTTTTTCGCAAAAAATTGCACAAAGCAAAGCCACTTGTCTTGGGCATCACCACGTCCATAAAAATTAAAGCAGGCTTTTGTTTGGCGAGGAGGCCCACTCCCTGCATGGGGTCTTGAATTTTTAGGACTCGATACCCCTCCGGCAATAAAATTTGCTCTAAAAATTCGCAAACTGTCGGACTGTCATCGATACAAGCAATCAAAGGGCGACCCGGCCCTGCCATCGCTGAGGCAAGGCGCCACTGTTCTATAGGCGACGGCAAGTCTGGTACTGTTCGGAAATTTACTAAACCTTGCTTGATGTAATTAACTAAAGCGCGAGTTGCCACTGTCACGCACTGCTTTTTCTTAAATGCAATATCCCAAAGAGTATTCTCGCCGTTGAATACGTTACCCAAAGCGATCAAAGAATTAGAACTAAATCGATTTTGCTGCAACTGAGCCGATGCTTTTAAAAGTGGTGCTTGTTCGGGATCTACCAGCCACAAACCCATTGCTTTCCACTTCTGCCAAATTTCTTCTGTACAACACAGAACTTTCTCTACTTCTGTTAAAGACAGCAGCAAAGAAGAGGTAATGGTAGAAAAATATTTCTGGGACGGACGCCACTCCCGGCGCAAACCCGATTGACCGATCAGAGCAAATAACACTTCGGAAAGGCTGGTGTGGACGATCGCCCTAGCTTGTTCCAGACTCATTTCGCTGGCTGCTATCCCTCGCTGAAGCAGTTGATATTCCCACAGTTCTCCAGCATCGAGGTTTCTGAGATCCACTTGAAAGTTTCGACAGTGTTGCCCGATCGCCCTGTACCAGCGCCTCGCTCTGTGCGCTCCTCCAGTGGCATAAACCAAACTACCCTGAAAAAAGTAAAGTTGCCACTGTTGTTCGCCTTGCTCTAACAGCAGTTTCCCCGTTGCTTGTTTCTGGCTGAGTACAGCCAGAGTATGGGACAACATTTTGTATCCGATTGCGGTAGCAGACATATCAACTCGCATCCCCTGTACTCTGTTTGTACCATTATATAGCTGCTGAGTTTTGAAAGATAACAGTAAAATTACTGAATTTAGGTTAAAAAACACCACTAATTGTGAGAATTTTACCCTCTTAGGGAGTGATTCCCCTCGGTAGTTTTAGCCATGAGGATACAACGCCTATTTGCACTATTAACTAATCATTAAAATCGGGATTCTCACTAATAACTAATTGCCTTCGCTATCTGTGGGAGGTACTGGATCGTAACCCCCTGGATGAAAAGGATGACAGCGTAAAATTCGCTTAACTGCCATTGAGCTGCCGCGGGCCGGCCCAAATCTTTCTATTGCTTCGATCGCGTATTGCGAACAAGTTGGCTGAAATCTACAGGCGTTAGGCAGGTAAGGAGAAATCCCCATTTTGTAGCCTCGGATTAATCCGATCAGCAATATTTTCACAATTTTTACCTCAGCGATTGATTAGATTAATAGGCCAATCTCGTCCCGTACCGCTGTAAGCTAGGTGCATCGAGAGCATTCACAGCGGTTAGAGTTGCGCCAACTTTTCCAGTACCAATTATACCTTTTTTCATTTTTATTTTAGATACTCAAATCACAATTTGAGGAGATAATATGGTACTTGTCTCTGAGTTGGCTACTTGACCGATACCTAAAAAATTACCGTCTCGATCGTACACCTGCAAGGGATAGGGAGGTTCGGGTATTGGGTTGTGGGGGGAATTGTTGCTACTTTCCTCCTCTGGCCCGATCGGCGTTTCGGGAATCGGGAGGCGCTGTCCTTGAAACCAGCGTTTGGTATATTCAGGGGAAAGGACGATCGCACCTAAATGTCCCAAAACCGCCGATGGCAAAATCGGGCAGAATTTATTCTCCTGCAATTGCAGTTCCAATTGTTCAAAAGTTAGACTTTGGTCGATCGAAAAACCGCTACTTTCGGTGCGAGTCAAACAAGCCAAAGTACCGCCTGCATTCAACATAGCGCCCAAATCCCGTGCGATCGCCCGAATGTAAGTACCCGCCCCGCAGGCGATCGACAAATCCAATTCAGGAAAATCCCCCGGCCGCCAATCCAATATTTCCAGCCGAAAAACCTCAACATTTCTAGCAGCAACTTCCACAGTTTCGCCTTTTCTAGCTAACTCATAAAGGCGTTTTCCTCCCACCTGCACCGCACTAAAACTCGGTGGAAACTGCTCGATTTTTCCTATAAATTTGGGCAGTGCAGCTTGCACTTTTTCCAAACTCAACTCTGGCACCGGTTGAGAATGGATAATTTCTCCTTCTAAATCGTCAGTAGCAGTAGTTAAGCCAAACCGAATCGTACCTCGGTAAGCTTTATTGTGTTGGAGATATTGTAGCAGTCTGGTTGCTTTGCCCAGGGCGATCGGCAAAACGCCAGTCACAGCAGGATCGAGGGTTCCTCCGTGTCCGACTCGCTTGAGTTTCAATAGCCGGCGCACTCGCCCCACGCAGTCGTGAGAAGTCATGCCCGCAGGTTTGTTGAGATTGAGAAAACCGTCATTAGTCATTAGTCATTAGTCAGTAGTCAGTAGTCAGTAGTCAGTTGTTATATCAAATCCGTTAGCATCGGAATAGTAAATTCGAGTTCACTGTTGACGGTTGACTGTTGACGCCGTGAACAGTCAACAGTCAACCGTTAACAGTCAACATCATTCCGGTGTTACCGGAAATGATATTATTTGTTATTTGTTATTTGTCATACCAAATCCTGCTTAAATAACTTTCTCTATCTTAGTCTGCGAAGGCAGACTTCGTTTGTGTAGTTTGAGGTCAAAAGCGGTTTCAAGCACCGAGTCTCATAAAATGGTTAGCCAACCCGGATTTTGTATCAGTCAACCGTCAACAGTCAACCGTCAACCGTCAACAATTCCCAATTAAAGAATAAAGTCTGCCTGACTGATAGAAGCGCGGGCAACTCCGAATAAAGTAGCCAGAGTTTCCTTGGTGCTTGTAAGCTGAATAATTGTACTCGGCGAAGTTCCTGCCCCAGCGGCAATGGTGAGTTCGCCAAAGGTGAGGCCGGCAGCCAAGCGAATTTGATCCGTACCATCAGTAAAATCTGTAATGACATCAGCATCTGCCTGACGCCCGATCGCAAAAGTATCGTTTCCGGCGCCGCCAGTTAAAGTATCTCGGCCGCGATCGCCCGATAAACAGTCATCGCCGATGCCACCAAACAGCGAGTCATCGCCGGCCCCCCCAAAAAACGTGTCATTACCCGCGCCGCCCAACAAAGTATCGGTGTCTTGGTTGCCAAACAGCAAATCATTGCCAACGTCGCCCAGCATAGAGTCAGAACCTTTGCCGCCGTAGAAAGTATCGTCGCCGGCGCCGCCCAAAACGCTGTCACGGCCAGCACCGCCGAACAGTCTGTCATCGCCAATGTCGCCCAGCAGTGAGTCATCGCCGTCGCCGCCGTAGAGGGAATCGTCTGCGCCTAAGCCCAAAATGCTGTCAGGGCCACCCAAACCAAATATCAAGTTAGCGCCCGCAGTACCTCTGAGGGAGTCGGGGCCGCTGGTGCCGCGAGTGCCACCAGGTGCCCCTCCGGGACTGGTACCGCCGCCGGTGGGGGTTGGGGTTGTGACGGGAATTGGTCGAATTGGCACTGCTGATGGCATGATTCTGAAGATGGGTAGAAATTTGCAATTCTAACTTAACTTAAAACCGGAAGTTATACGCTCGCCAACCGCCTAGATCAGAAATATCGATCGCATCCGCCACAGCATAAGGTTCGCACAAAAAGCCCTGCACCGTCGAGCCGTCCTCCAACACCAGCGTACCAATTCCCAAGGGCGGGGGAATTTTAGCGACAAATCCGCCGAAAGCCGCGATCGACAACTCCCAAACTTCCACCTCGATCGCGCTACCGCCCTCTATCTGACGCACCAATCCCGGCTTGCCAAGAGCAGTACCCGTCAAAGCGTACAGCTTGTAAATCGGGCTGGTACGGCAGGCGCGAACCAAAATTCCTCCGATCTCGATTAGTTGATAATTCAGCGGCTCACCGCTCAAATGAGCGCCAACCACGGCTATTTTAACTCGTTCTTCTGAGTCAGATTTGGGGGCAATGGCTGGTTCCGGGAGGCTTGGTAGCGGCTGGCCAGTTGCGCCCAAAGTTCCCCCCAAGCGATCGTGGAAAGCAGATCCCAGGCGGCAGAGCGATAAATCGTGCCACGCAGGAGCCATCAGTGTCAATCCTGCGGGCAATCCGCTGCTTTGAAACCCGCTGGGAACTGCGATCGCGCACAAATCGAGCAAATTCGCAAAGTTTGTGTAGCGCCCGAGATTGGTGTTGAGCGCGATCGGCTCGGCTGCAACTTCTGCGACAGTATAAATTGTGCCTGTCGTGGGTACCGCCAACACATCCATTGACTGCCACTGAATTTCTGCAAGCTGGCGGAGTTCGGCCAACTGGTATGACGCGCGGTAGGCAGAGACGGCATCGTAGCGTTTGCCGCCGCTGATAATTTCGTAGACGATCGGATCGATATCCTCTGGGTGCGCGTCGAGGAAATCGCCGATCGCGGCCAACCTTTCTGCTACCCAAGGCCCGCCGTAGAGCAGTTGGGCAGCATCCGCAAAGGGTTTGAAGTCAATAGGTGCGATCGTGCAGCCCAATGATTGCAAGCGCGTGATCGCCTCTCGGTAGCGCTGTTCGGCTTCTGCATTCCCAAAAAATTCGAGTTCGCCCTCTCTGGGAACTCCCACCCGCAAGCTGGATAAATCTGGCAAAACTTTCGTTTCAGGGCGACGAGAAAACGCATCCTCAGCATCAAAACCGCTGGCTACTTGCAGCACCGAGGCTGCATCCGCACAGGTGAGAGCGAACACAGAAACGCAATCGAGCGATCGCACTGCCGGCAGCAGGCCGCTAGTGCTGATCGATCCGCAACTTGGCTTCAGCCCGACAATGTTGGTAAAAGCAGCGGGAACCCGCCCTGAGCCTGCGGTATCGGTACCTAGAGCAAAACTCACCAATCCGGCGGAGACTGCTGCTGCGGAACCGGAACTCGATCCGCCCGGAATGTAGCGCCGATCGAACGGATTGCGACAAACTCCATAGGGAGTGCGGGTTCCCACTAATCCTGTGGCAAATTGATCCATGTTTGTTTTGCCGATCGCGATCGCACCGGCCGCGCACAGGCGCTCTACGACTGCGGACGATCGCGCTGGAGTGCGAGCAAACGCAGGACATCCCGCCGTAGTCGGAACGCCCGCCCAATCGAGATTATCTTTGATCGCAAAAGGTATCCCGTAGAGCGGCAATTGTTGCGGATCTAGGTTTTCCAAAGCTTTGGCGCGTTCGAGGGTTTCCGCCTGCGGTGCTAAATAAATCCATACTGCCGGATCTGCATAGCGTTCGATCCGATGGTACACGCTGGCGATCGCATCTGCAGGCGCGATCGAGCCGGTGCGGTAGCGATCGAGCAGCGAATGAATGTCGAGACTCTGACTGTAGTTAACTTTTTCCATAATGCACCCTCAATTAACTCTGTCGATTTTAGATTTTAGATTTTAGATTGAAGATTTGACTTCATATCATTTCTGGTTATATGAGGATGATTTAACCGCAGAGAGCGCAGAGAACGCAGAGGGAGATCGGAGAGAGAGGAATAATTCCAATGCTAACGGATTTGACTTCACAGGCTGTGTTTGCCGATCGTTATTACAAATAGGATGTTAGTTTACCGCATTGGCGATCGTACTCGCATCCAGTTAACGGGCGATCGAAGTATTTCTCAAGAAATATTCAACTATGACCTTGCGGGTTTAGTCTTTGTGTGCAGGTAAACTTCGCGATTTCCAATTGCCCCGTCTCATCGCCCGGTTTAATCTTCCAAAAATTTTAATTAACTACTCCAAAAAAAACCATTTTTTGTAACATCTTACACATTTTCTCATTAAGTTTGCTGTTACCGTTTGAGACGTAGCAATCTAGTAAAATTCCACGCTACAGTATGCTTACCTTTCAAAAAGCTAAGTGCATTGCTGTTACCAACAGTCTCGAATAACTCCTTGGGTTGCAAACAGGGCTTATACAGACAAGAACCGAAAAAATTTAACAGCTTCTAGGGTTCCGATTTGAATTAATTTCTAACTCAGCTTAGAAAGTTCAAGTGCTGGTCCGAGAGAAGCAGACTGGTTCTCCCCAGATTGAATTTTAGGGAAACACTAGCCAGTTACACGGCGGGATAAAAGCCCGGGAGAAACGCGATCGGTCATCAAGACTCGGTTCGTTAGCTCTCGGGCTTTATCCTTGTATATCAAGGGGGTTTGTGGCAGCTAAGGAAGCCAAAGAAGGTGCAAAAGCTCGATCGACATATTCACCTCTAACCAGCAACCAGAATCTGCTATGGATATCCGATATTGCTCCCCAAAAATAACGCGATCGCCCTTATCCTACTGCGCCTTATTTTTTATCACCTTGTTTTTCGCTGTCGGCTGCGTCAACCCGGCAATTTATATCAAAACCACGACAGAAAGCGAAGCAGCTTCTTCAGTAAGTGCTGATGCAGTTAGCCTCGGATTCAGCGCGTGGCCCGGCTGGTTTCCTTGGCAAATTGCCAAAGAACAAAAGATATTTGAAGCCAACAATGTTGCTGTAGACTTAAAATGGTTTGACGGCTACTTAGAATCGATCAGCACCCTCACAGCAGGACAGATAAATGCTAACAGCCAAACCCTCGGCGATACCGTAAACTCTATATCCGGTGGTGCCGACCAAGTAATTGTTTTAGTCAACGACAACTCGACGGGAAATGACAAAGTGATTGTCGCCGAAGGCATCAATTCCGTTGCCGATTTGAAAGGTAAAAAAGTAGCCGCAGAGGAAGGTACAGTCGATCACTTTCTCTTATTGTTAGGGCTGAGAAAAGCAGGTTTATCAGTGCAAGATATTCAATTTGTACCGTTGGAAACTGGCAAAGCTGCGGCGGCTTTCGTCGGAGGAAAAGTCGATGCGGTGGCAGTATTTGCGCCGTTTACCACACAGGCATTAAAACGATCGAACAGCAAGGAACTGTTTAGTTCCAAAGATTTTCCGGGGGCGATTTCCGACCATTTGGTATTCACCCGAAAGTTTATCGGCGAACACCCCGATCGAGTACAAGCCCTGGTCAATTCATGGTTTGCAACATTAGAATACATGAAATCAAATCCAGACAAATCTTACCAAATTTTAGCAAACCGCGCCGGAGTCAGCGTAGAGGAATACAAAGAATATGAAAACGGCACAAAGATATTTACGATCGAGGAAAACTTGAAAGCCTTTCAACCGGGAAATGACATGACATCATTACAGTTTGCGGCTGCCGAAATGACTAAATTTCTCGTAGATGTAAATTTAGCAAAAACCCAACCAGATATTAGCACATTATTTGACGATCGCTTTATAAAAGCTTATGCCGAAGGTAGAAGCTAGAATGCAAAATTACAGCAGATTTCATGTTTATCGAGTACACCCCGATCGCCCTAGGGACTTAGGCAAAGCCCATTGGTGTCAACAACCAGCTCAAACCTAAGACCGGTCTGCTGTCTGACGATTAAGCCCAGATCCCCCCTAACCCCCCTTAATAAGGGGGGGATAAGAGTGTTCTCAAAGTCCCCCTTCTTAAGGGGGATTTAGGGGGATCTAGACTCGACGACAAGCGAGATTTCTGAAGGGTTTCCGTCTTAAGTTGACACGAAGAATGGCACGGCGCTGTGTCCTACCTCTGCTAATACCTGTCACAAATATTGGTTTTTAAAATTGCCAAAAATCACCGAAATTACTCGATAAACTATTCAGTAATTAAATCATGCCACCAAATCCCGATCCGCGATCGATCCAATCTCACCTCAAGCAAAAAAACCTAAATCCCACCGTTTTCTGGCGGATTGCGGAAGAGATACCACAACCCCTCAATATTGGGTTAACGGTAACATCGATCGCACTGCCGCTGCTGCTGTGGTGGCTAGTAACAACCTTCGCCAACGTAGACCCCAAATTTTTGCCTTCACCCGGCAAAGTTTTAGAGGCATTTGGTCGGCTGTGGAACACTCGCGAACTTTTGAAAGACACAGTAGCGAGTTTGTGGCGGGTGGGAGTGGGCTTTCTGTTCGCCTTGGTTTTTTCTATACCAATTGGCGTGCTGATGGGCAGTTTTCCCAGTATTCGCGCCTTGCTAGAACCCATGTTCGGCTTGATGCGATATATGCCCGCGCCAGCATTCATTCCCCTATTAATTCTCTACTTGGGAATCGGCGAAGAACCCAAAATTACCCTGATATTTATCGGTGTCTTTTTCTTCAATTCGCTGATGGTGATGGATACAGTCAAGTTTGTTCCAAAAGACTTGATCGAAGCTACTTATATGTTGGGCGGGAATCGCTGGGAAATCCTAACTCAAGTTATTTTTCCCCACGTTTTGCCGGGAATTCTTGATGCTAGCCGCATCAACCTAGCTGCGGCTTGGCAATTGGTAATCGTCTCGGAATTGATTGCTGCAACCGAAGGCTTAGGCCGCCGGATCAGCGTCGCCGGTCGATTTCTCCGAACCGATGAAATTTTTGTGGGGCTGATTGTCATTGGGGCGATCGGACTGACTTTTGACTTGCTTTTTCAATATCTGCTGCGGGTTTCTTGTAAATGGTCAAGTCAGAAACAGTAAGCAGATGTTGAAGGAAGAAGGAAGAAGGAAGAAGGAAGAAGGCAGTGGTGTAAAATAAAATTGAAACCCACGCTAGATATCGTTGTTAGTCCTAAAATTTACAGATTTTGGGAATGAAAAAATCCATTTTTTACTTACAATACAGAGGATAAACTCATGTTTCTACAAATCAACAATCTGCACAAAAACTTTGAAACGAAAAAGGGTAAATTAGTTGTCCTCAAGGACATCAATATGAGCATCAAGCAAGGCGAATTTATCTGCGCGGTAGGCGCATCCGGTTCAGGCAAATCTACTCTGTTGAGGCAGATTGCGGGATTGGACAAGCCGACAACAGGGGAAGTGAAAATTGATGGCAAAGAAGTTGTTTCGCCTGGGCCGGATCGAGGTATGGTATTTCAGCATTACACTCTTTTTCCTTGGATGAACGTGCAGGAAAATGCCGAGTTTGGCCTCAAACTTCAAGGCGTGTCCAAGAAGGAGCGGCGCGAACAAGCGAGCTATTATTTGAGTGTGGTAGGATTGACGCAGTTTGCTTCGTCGCTACCGAAGGAATTGTCGGGCGGGATGAAACAGCGGGTGGCGATCGCCCG
Organism: Microcoleus sp. AT3-D2; assembly: GCF_036705715.1. Lineage (NCBI taxonomy): Bacteria > Bacillati > Cyanobacteriota > Cyanophyceae > Oscillatoriales > Microcoleaceae > Microcoleus > Microcoleus sp. AT3-D2. The sequence continues at coordinate 50,723 of NZ_JAUBVE010000005.1, forward strand.
CGCCCTCGCTTCTGAACCTAAAGTGTTATTAATGGATGAACCTTTCGGCGCATTGGATATCCACACTAAAGAATCGATGCACGAATTTATGCTCGATTTGTGGCGCCGCACTCAGATTACAATCTTTATGATTACCCACGATGTCGAAGAAGCGGTGTTTCTTTCCAATCGGATTTATGCTTTGGGCGCTCGTCCCGGTACAGTGAGAAAGGAAATGTCGATTAATTTGCCCGATCGCACTCCCAGCGTTAAACGCCACGCCAAATTCCACGATTACCGCGACGAACTCATGGATTTGATGCGGAAACACGGACAGGAAGCAGTTGCAATGGCTGCTTAAATAAAAATAGGTTTGTAGTTGCACTTTTTGCACCCACGCCAACAGTACAACGCCCAACCTAAGTAAGTGGAAACTTAACATCTTGCACCATTGTCAATTACCTATTTAGGAACGGGTTCTCCGGCCCGTTCCACAAAACTCAATTTTATTGTGGAACGGGCCGGAGAGCCCGTTCTTGAGAATGGTGCAAGATATCAGTGGAAATAAATATTACTTTGGGAGATGGCGGGTTTGGCCGCTACAAAATACTATTGTTTTGTTTCGCTGACCCCCCCAAATACATCAAGAGGAACTTATGGTGCAACTATCATCGATCGACCCAAACTCACAAATCGATTCAAGCCTCGTATTAATCGAAGAAACCGTACCGGGCGGCGCGTACTGGTCGGGAGTCATCAAGCGGGGAAACACCCTGCGAATCACCGATTTAGAAGGCTCTCGCGGCGTTTCCATGCTGTGCTACAACGCCGACAATGCGATCGAACGTTTCAACGCAGCAGACACCGCCAAAATTCAATTCAACGCCTTTCTCAAACAAGGCATGGCGATCTACACAGACATGGGACGCATCCTATTTTCCATCACCCAAGACACCTCCGGCTGTCACGATTTGTTAGGAGGATGCAGCAACGCCATTAGCAATGCCAAAAAATACGGCGAAGGAGACTGGAAAAACTCCCGCGACAACTTCCTCAAAGCCCTAAGTCGGTGGGGATTGGGCAAAAAAGATATCATGCCCAACCTCAACTTATTTACTCGCATTGCCGTCAAACCAGACGGCACGATGGAGTTTCGCGAAGGCTGCGAAAAACCGGGGAGTTTTATCGATTTGCGAGCCGAAATGAACGTATTGACCATTATCTCTAACTGCCCCCACATCCTGCATCCGGGTTCAAGTTACGATCCAAAACCCATCCAAATTCAGATTGTGAAAACCCCCGCACCCGCACCAGACGACTTGTGCCGCACCGCCAACCCGGAAGCCGTGCGCGGGTTCATCAACACTGATTCTTTGTTCGTGCAATAGACTCGATTACAGCACTCAATCTTGTCCGCACCAATCGGCGGTAAAAAATTCTGTAATTCCATCACAAAAAGTGAACCATGACTGCAACTACCCAACAAATTCTCGATCCAAAAACTGCAATTTATAACGAAGTTTTACCCGCCAGACATCCCTGGTCTCGTGTCATCAAAAAAGGACAGATTCTCCGCATTGTAGATTTAGGCGGAAATCAAGCAGTAGATTTTTTAGTTTACAATGCCGATGACCCTTCCGAACGCTACAGCGCCCCCGATACGATCGTCAATCAAGGCAACATCTTTGTCACTACAAACAGCCAACTCATTTCCAACGAAGGGCGAGCCATGATGACCATAATTGCTGACTCGTGCGGGCGGCACGATACCTCCGGCGGCGCCTGTAGCTGCGAGAGCAATTCGGTGCGGTTTGGGCTAGATAAAAAATACCAGCACGCCTGTGTTGAAAATTTCCTCGCCGCAATTCTTCCCTACGGTTTGGGCAAGCGAGATTTAGTCAGCAATATCAACTTCTTTATGAATGTTCCCGTTAGCGAAGACGGCACGCTAGAAATTGTTGACGGCATCTCCGATCCGGGAAGTACAGTTGATTTGCGAGCCGAAATGAACGCACTGGTTGCTATTTCTAACTGCCCGCAAATGAACAATCCTTGCAATGCTTACAATCCTACACCGATTCAGTTGATTGTTTGGGATTCCGTGTAATCTAATATGCCCGCCGCAAGCTATTAGAATCACCCGCGAGGAGGACGCTAGCACTATTGTTAGCGCCCTTCCCTATTGCCCCAAGAGACTTGCATGGCATTCCCAAGCTTTCCTCTCTAGAAATTATCTGCGTTTATCTGCGTTCATCTCCCTTACATCTGCGGTTGACTTATCAATCAAAGATTTATACAATTACCCAAATGTTTAACAAAGTTTTGATTGCCAATCGCGGTGAAATTGCCTGCCGAATTATCCGCACGCTCGATCGCCTCGGAATTGCTTCAGTAGCAGTATATTCTGAAGCCGACGCCCGCGCCAAGCACGTTTTCGCCGCCAGCGAAGCCGTTTGTATCGGTGCAGCCGCCGCAGCCGAGAGTTATTTGCGGTTCGATCGCATTCTCGAAGTTGCGCGCCAAACTAAAGCTCAAGCTATCCATCCGGGTTACGGCTTTTTGAGCGAAAATGCTGAATTTGCCGAAGCTTGTGCAAGCGAAAATATTGCATTTATCGGCCCGACTCCGAGTCAGTTGCGCTGCTTTGGATTGAAGCACACCGCGCGGGAAATAGCCGCTGCAAATCAAGTGCCGCTAACTCCCGGAAGCGACCTTTTAGCAAGTTTAGAGGATGCGGAAAAAGCGGCTGGGGCGATCGGCTATCCGGTGATGCTCAAAAGTACCGCAGGCGGCGGCGGCATCGGTTTGCAGGCTTGTTTTGGCGATCGAGATTTGGCAGAAGCATTTGAAAAAGTACAGCGTTTGAGTCAAAGCAATTTTAAACAAAGCGGCGTTTTTTTAGAGAAATACATTCAAACAGCCAGGCACATAGAAGTCCAAATCTTTGGAGATGGCAAAGGAAATGTCATAGCCTTGGGCGAACGAGATTGTTCGGTGCAGCGGCGCAATCAAAAAGTAATTGAAGAAACCCCCGCCCCTGCTATTAGCGACGAACAGCGAAATCAGTTGTACAGTGCAGCCGTGCGGTTGGGAAAAGCCGTAAATTACCAGTCAGCGGGTACTGTTGAATTTGTCTTTGATGTCGATGCGAAACAGTTTTATTTTTTGGAAGTCAACACGCGCTTGCAAGTTGAACACGGCGTTACTGAAGCTGTCAACAATATCGACCTCGTTGAGTGGATGGTAAAACAGGCTTCTGGAGATTTGTTTCCCCTGGAAGAGTACCGCTATCAACCGCAGGGACACTCAATTGAGGTGCGAATTTATGCCGAAGATGCCGGCAAGAATTTTCAGCCGAGTTCCGGGTTGCTGAATCAAGTTACGTTTCCCGAAAACGTCCGCTGCGACAGTTGGATAGAAACCGGCACGGAGGTTACTCCTTTTTACGATCCGCTGCTAGCCAAAGTAATCGTTTGCGGGGATAATCGAACCCAGGCGATCGCTCAACTCAAAGCTGCTTTAGATGCCAGTGAAATAGCGGGAATTGAAACTAATTTAGATTACCTCCGCCAGATTTTAGACGATTCCCGATTCAACCGGGGCGAACAGAGCACGCGCTTTTTAAACTCTTTTGAATACGCACCTTTAACGATCGATGTATTGGATGGGGGAACCTACAGCAGCATTCAGGATTATCCGGGGCGGATTGGCTATTGGGATGTTGGCGTGCCGCCTTCTGGGCCGATGGATCATCTGGCATTTCGATCGGCAAATCGTGTGGTAGGAAATCCCGAATCGACAGCAGGATTGGAATTCACAGCGACAGGCCCAACTCTGCGCTTTAATGCCGATACAGTTATTAGTTTGACTGGTGCAACTATGAAGGGAACGCTAAACGGCGAATCGGTGCCGTTTTGGACGGCAATTCCCGTAAAAGCTGGCAGCATTCTTAAGTTAAAAGGCATTGAAAGCGGCGGCTACCGCACTTATTTAGCAGTAAAGCACGGCTTTAATGTCCCCGATTATTTGGGCAGCAAATCAACTTTTGTACTGGGCAAATTTGGCGGACACGCGGGCCGCACGCTGCGTCCGGGAGATGTGCTTAAACTGCTTCAAACTGCAACTCTGGAAGCGGAAATATCTTTGCCTCCGGAACTAATTCCCACCTACAGCAATAATTGGGAAATCGGCGTTTTGTACGGGCCTCACGGCGCGCCGGATTTCTTTACTGAGTCAGACATCGAAATGTTTTTCTCCACAGAATGGCAGGTGCATTACAACTCGACGCGGACGGGCATTCGGCTGATCGGCCCGAAGCCCACCTGGGCGCGTCAAGACGGCGGGGAAGCGGGTTTGCACCCGTCTAACATTCACGATAATGCTTACGCGATCGGCACGATCGATTTTACGGGCGATATGCCTGTAATTCTCGGTCTTGACGGCCCGAGTTTGGGAGGTTTTGTGTGTCCTGCTACTATTGTGCAGTCGGAATTGTGGAAAATCGGGCAACTAAAACCGGGGGACAGCATTCGCTTTCACTGTTTGAGTTTTGCTGAAGCTTTGCAGCGGGAATTAGCACAAAATCTGCAAATTGCTACTTTTAGTTTGCCTGTTTTTGGGGAAAATGCGGAGGGATTGCCCGCAGTTTCCGCTTCTCCAATTTTGCACGAAATTCCCGAATCTCCGGGACAGGTTGCTGTTACTTACCGTCAAGCTGGGGATAAATATATTCTAGTTGAATACGGCCCGTTGGTGCTGGATTTAAATTTGCGTTTTCGGGCGCACGCATTGATGGAACAGTTGAAAGCAAATCCGTTGCCTGGTGTTATCGAATTAGTGCCGGGAATGCGATCGCTCCAAATTCACTTTGAGGGCCGCCAGATTTCGCAACAGCAGCTAATGCAGGCGCTGATTGCAGCGGAGGCCGAACTTCCGGCGATCGAGGATTTGGAAGTGCCGGCGCGAATTGTGCACTTGCCTTTATCTTGGGAAGATGAATCGACGCTGTTGGCGATTGAAAAATATATGCAGTCTGTGCGATCGGATGCACCGTGGTGTCCCAGCAATATTGAGTTTATTCGCCGCATAAACGGGCTTGACAGCATCGAACAAGTCAGAGAAATTGTATTTAATGCTAGCTATTTAGTGATGGGTTTGGGAGACGTTTATTTAGGCGCGCCCGTCGCAACTCCCCTCGATCCGCGCCACCGTTTGGTTACTACTAAATACAATCCCGCCCGCACTTGGACTCCTGAAAATGCAGTGGGCATTGGCGGCGCGTATTTGTGCGTTTACGGCATGGAAGGGCCCGGAGGTTATCAATTTGTCGGCCGCACGGTACAAATGTGGAATCGGTTCAAACAAACGGCGGATTTCCAGTCTGGTAAACCTTGGCTTTTGCGCTTTTTTGACCAAATCCGATTTTATCCGGTTTCCCATGAGGAATTGCACCGCTGTCGGGAAGCATTTATCGAAGGTAAGTTTAAATTAAAGGTTGAGGAAATCACTTTTAATTTGAGAGAATACAATGAGTTTTTGCATTCTATTGCTAACAGTGCGGCTGAATTTAAAGCGCAGCAGCAGGCCGCATTTAATGCAGAGCGCGATCGCTGGGCCGCATCCGGGGAATTTGACGCTGAAGCTATCGCAGAAGCCTCGGCGGATGTGGCTTCTGAAACGGCGGCGGAGGTTGTTTTGCCGATCGGTTGTGAGGCAGTTGTCGCTCACGTTTCGGCCAATGTTTGGCAGGTGCTGGTTAATGTTGGAGATACGGTTGCAGAGGGCGATCGGCTGTTAATTTTGGAAGCGATGAAAATGGAAATTGCTATTACTGCTGATGTTGCCGGCACTGTTGCCGAGTTGTTTTGTGAAAAGGGGCAAACGGTGACAGCAGGACAAATTTTAGCGGCTGTTCAACCGAATTAATCCCTCTGTTGTCACTTCGGGAACCGTAGAAGCCGTTGGATAATTGGGGGATGATTTTGATTGTTTTGTGGCATGGGATATCGTAGCCAGTCAGGTATATTTTCACTGAAGGCGGGACACCCCACAAGCATCATCATCAAATTGTGCAACCCCGGCTCAATTAATGAAGGTTTAGCAGCAGTTAGGGCTTCAAAAGGGTGCGGATACATCAATCAAACAGGCTAGTGGGCGATCGCCCCCAAGTTTCCGCTGTCGGCAGTTTTTCAGAAGGCTTAGCCGCTGTCAAGCGCGATGGCAAATATGGCTTCATCAATCAAGCTGGAAAGCTGGTTATTTAGCAGGTTCGATGCTCTGTTTAGGCTTTAAATTTGTTTAAATCTCGTTAACTTAACTCCAGCAGCCCAGAATTGACGGGCAAACCATCCTGAAATACCAGCAATTCTCCCGGCTGAATTTGCGTCCAAACTTCGTTATCTGTCAGCGGAAAAGTCGCAATAACAGCCACGCGATCGTCCTCCTTGGTCAATTCCCGGAAATCGACTGTTACATCTTCGTCGATCGAGTGAGCGCTAGCAAAAGGTGCTTGTCGCACAATATAATGCAGATTAGTAGAACAGTGGGTGAACAAGTGTTCTCCATCGGAAAGTAAATAATTAAAAATTCCGTGTTCTGCCAAACTTTTAGTAATTTCCTCCAAAACCGGGTAAATTTCCGCTACAGCAGGCTTACTTTGAGGAAAAGTGGAGCGCAGCTTTTCTAATATCAAACAGAATGCTTTTTCGCTGTCAGTTTTACCAACCGGTTTGTAAACTCCGGCACATTCTGGAGAAAAATTTTCGAGATTTCCGTTGTGAGCAAACACCCAATAACGTCCCCAAAGTTCCCGAATAAAAGGGTGGCAGTTTTCCAGAGCAATTTCGCCTTGGGTAGCTTTGCGGATGTGAGCAATGACGTTAGTTGAATGAATCGGATAGCGACGCACTACTTCAGCAACCGGAGAAGCAATCGCAGGTTTTGAGTCTATAAAAAGGCGACATCCTAAACCTTCAAAGAAAGCAATTCCCCAACCGTCTTGATGAACGTCTGTTCTGCCACCTCTTGCAGAAAAACCCTCAAAAGAAAAGCAAATATCTGTTGGAACATTGCAGTTCATTCCCAGTAATTGGCACATAGCTTTTAAATCTCTGGAGTTTGAATGGATGTCGCAGCTATTGGCAGCTACAGACTTGCGATTATACTATTATAGTATGAATTGATTTAGCCTTATAAAAAAAACACAATAATTTTGGATTTTCAACCATAATGCTACTTAAATTTTAAAAAATGCGTGAAGCCAAGCTATCCCGAACGCGCGTGCGAGCCCGTTGCGGTAGGGAATCGCCCAAAATTCAATCGCGTTCCCCGCAGAACAGTCTTCATCGTTCCCTTTGTGCTGCAATTTTTTTAATTAAATTCATGTAAGATTCAATTTTCTGGGGGAAAATCTGAAAGTTGTTTGATATCCTTCAAAACTATTTGAGGCTTCCCTTTGTACTGTTCTACCTTCCCACTGACATACACATATCCCCGTCCCAGACCTGCATAACGCTTCTCGATTAGCCGCTTCAATGGAGCTCTTTCATCAGTTTCAGCATCCGGTATCCACAAATCTAATTTATGATAAACTGAGCCAGCATAAATCAGAGCGCTGCCGCCGATCCATTTAGTAATTCCCGCCTGCAAATCGCAGAAAATAGTAATAGATTTAGCTTTCTCAGAAGCAGCTAATATTTTCGGGTAGTGCAACCTCAAAGAAAGCGCTCCTGCCGTTGCTTCCGACAACCGAAACTCTTCAACAATCGAGCCTCGCATCGACCACCAAGGCAGTAAATTAGCATAGTTGCGAGAAGGAATTTTGGCATTAATAATCGGATTCCAAATCATCAGATTGTAAGCTTTTGCTGCCGATTCTGCTTCAGTCATTTGGCGGTGATACAATCTGGAGCGCCCGTATTTGACAAAGTAGGGACTCCAGCCTTCTTCAATCAGTTTAAGATTGTAATTTTCTCCATTTTTATGTACGTAACAGAGGAGACGCCCGTAGTTGTCGCGGTGTTTTTGTAGAGCCACTTCAACCGCATCGTCTGTATCAAATTCTATATCAATTTGAGCAAGTCCGCCATCTGCTGTGGCGAAGTATTTTTTAGCCATTTCCGTACCTGCTTTCCCCGCCGCAGTTACAGGTTTGGAGCCTCCCGGATGACTTTCTTCTGTATCGACGCAAATCAGCCGCAGAGACTCGGTTTTGCCGTTGAGAGAAATTTTGATGCTGTCGCCATCAACTACTTTAGTTATTTGCAGGTTCGGAATTCTGGTTGCCATATTTTCAACCCTGTTGCATTTGAGATTTCATGCAGATATCGGTTGAATTATACACGAGTTCGTTATCAATAGCAACTGTAATTTTTGTTGTTTGTATTAATATTTGTCAACGGTGGCGTATTTTATCAAGTCGGGGAAAAAATCGCGAAAATCTGATTCTAATCGCTGATAGTTAGCTGTCAAATCTTCTATGCCGCTTGCCAAATTATTTGTCCGCTTGATTCGGGCAGACATTCTTGTAAGAGTGATGCCAATTTCGGCAATTTCCTGATAAGATGAAAGCAAGTCGCGGGCAATTATTGTTGGCAGCACCCGCTGGAGAGATTCAGGCAATATATCGCGGTTGTCTTGCAGGACTTTATAGACATGGCGAGAAAAATCGGGAAGCGGAATTTCTGAATATTCCAGCCAATTTTTAGCCAAGAAGTGGTCGTAAAACACGTCAATCAAAACTCCAGCAAACCTGCGTCTATCGGCGCAAACAAGGCTTTTACTCGATCGCACTATGGCGTGAGAGTCCGTGTAGCTATCTACTTTGCGGTGCAAATCGATGCCCTTTCTAATTTCCTCGGGATAAAGGTTGACGGCCGTTCCTTTCACAAAATCTCCTAAGAGGTTGCCAATCAGGGATTCTGGCGTGCCTTCTGATAAGAATAGATGAGCCAAATAATTCATTGCTACAGTAAAAATATCTAACATAGCATAAGGAGAAAAAATAATGGCTCTTCTAGAATGTGTAAAACCTGGTGCTAAACTCGGTCAAATTATTTTTGCCGTCGATCTTACTGTTGCCGGTGCTGTCGATCGCGTTCTGGCAAAAATTCAAGACTTGGGATATGACCCAGAAATTCGTCATGTCAACTATCCGTCTGGAGTTCACGTCTTGGCAATTCTCAAAGACGAACAGCACAAGCAAGCAGTTGATGATGACTACTTGCTGGAGGATTGGCTACAGGTAAGGTCTGAAATTAACGCCGATGCCGTTCATCTGTGGCGCGGCAAATAAGCTACTGAGCAGTTATCTAAAACCGCAGATAAATGCAGATTATTATTAAATTTATCCGCGTTTATCTGCGTTTATCTGCGGTTACAAAATCTCCCTACGAACCTCCCCGCAACTTATCTAAAACCGTCCGGTCTTCCAAAGTCGAAGTATCCCCAGAAACCTCTTGTCCAGCAGCCAAAGAACGCAGCAAACGCCGCATAATCTTCCCGCTTCGAGTCTTCGGCAAAGCATCAGTAAATCGAATTTCGCCGGGACGGGCGATCGCCCCAATTTCCTTAACAACGTGCTGCTTCAACTCAGACGCCAATTCATCGCTAGGTTGCTGCGAGTTGTCCAGCGTAACAAAAGCCACAATATCCTCACCTTTAATCTCATCCGGTTTACCAACAACCGCAGCTTCCGCCACCGCTGGATGCGATACCAAAGCTGACTCAACTTCCATTGTGCCGAGTCGGTGTCCGGCGACATTAATTACATCGTCAACGCGGCCCATTACCCAGAAATAACCGTCTTTGTCCTTGTGCGCGCCGTCCCCTGCAAAGTACACAAATTCGCCATCTTTCGGGTGCAAATATTCCCAATAGGTGCGGCGAAAACGGTCTGGATCGTTGTAAAGTGTACGCATCATTCCCGGCCAAGGATGTTTCACCACTAAATAACCGCCGCTTTCGTTAGTTACTGGTTCGCCATCTTGGTCAACAACATCGACCACAATTCCGGGGAACGGTAGGGTTGCAGAACCGGGTTTTGTAGGAATTGCACCGGGCAAAGCGGTAATCATAATTCCCCCGGTTTCTGTTTGCCACCAAGTATCGACGATCGGACAATTCGAGTTGCCAATTACGCGCTGATACCACATCCAAGCTTCCGGATTAATCGGTTCGCCGACGGTTCCTAATAATCGTAAAGAGGACAAATTGCGCGCGTTGGGCAAGTGTTCGCCCATTTTCATGAATGTTCTGATCGCAGTGGGTGCAGTATAGAAAACGGTGACGCCGTATTTTTCAATTACATCCCAAAAACAGCCAGGATTTGAAGGGCGAGGAGCACCTTCATACATTAAAGTTGTTGCACCGTTGGACAGTGGCCCGTAGACAATATAACTGTGTCCAGTAATCCAGCCGACATCAGCAGTACACCAGTAAACATCGGTATCTTGGAGGTCGAAGATCCACTTGGTTGTCATGTGGGTATAAAGGTTATAACCACCGGTTGTATGGACGACACCTTTCGGTTTGCCGGTACTTCCCGAAGTGTAGAGTACGAACAGCAAATCTTCGCTATCCATCGGTTCGGCAGGGCAGTCGGCGGAGGCGTCTTTTTGCAACTCGTGCCACCAGCGATCGCGCCCCGGTTCCATGTCAATTTGCTGTTTGGTACGCTGAACTACCAGAACGTTGGTAACGCTGGGTACGGCATTATTTGCTAATGCTTTGTCTACTTGTGTTTTGAGGCCGACGGCGGTATCTTTGCGGAAGCCACCGTCAGCGGTGATGACAAGTTTTGCTTGGCCGTCGTTGAGTCGATCGCGCAATGCTTCTGCACTAAAACCGCCAAAAACAACGCTGTGTACTGCACCGATTCTGGCGCAGGCTAGCATGGCGATCGCAGCTTCGGGAATCATGGGCATATAAATGCCGACGCGATCGCCCTTTTGGACTCCCAATTGTTTGATGACGTTCGCCATTTGGCAGACTTCGCGGTGGAGTTGCGCGTAGGTGAGGGTGCGCGAGTCTCCGGGTTCGCCTTCCCAAATCAGGGCGGCTTTATTTTTGCGCCAAGTGGTTAAGTGGCGATCGAGACAATTGTAAGAAATGTTAATTTTGCCGTTGACAAACCATTTAGCAAAAGGCGGCTGCCAGTCGAGCACGGTATCCCAGTTTTGGAACCAGTGCAATTCTTGGGCGGCAAGTTCTGCCCAGAATGCTTGGGGGTCAGCTTTGGCTTTATCGTAGAGGGCTTGGTACTCTTCTAAGCTTTTGATGTGTGCTTTTTCGGAGAATTCAGCGGCCGGGTGAAATAGGCGTTTTTCATGAAGAATTGATTCGATGGTATCTTGTGACATTGCTTTTAACTTTAACTTCGGTTAGTCTTTTTAACTATTGTTTGCATAAGTTGGGGCAAAAGTATGTTTATTTTCCTTAAGACTTTGGGAAATTTTGTAAATGTTGGAGCTGCATGAGAAATTATAGCACTGGTAAATTGTAAATTCTATCTTGGTACTCATTATCAAATGATGCTTCATAAATCAGAAGCAGTAGTTCAATATTTTGACCGATACTCAGCTTGGAATTCAGGATAAATATTCCTGGAATGTGGCGATCTTGCTCTAGATGAGCTGTTAAATGAACTGGCATAGAGCGGCGGTTGTTGGTAACAAGAATAAAATTGTGTATTTCGCACCAAATAAGAATTTCTGGATCGAGAGTCCCTTTAGAAGGTGCTGTTAGTTCTCCCACTGCTAGAACAACCAGATCGGGATTGCGCCTGCGAATTTGGTTAACATACGCAGGCTCGACATTTTCATCAAAGAGATACTGGATTGACATCCACTTTTCTCCTTGCATCTCTTTCTGCTTTGAATTTGCGGAGTTTTTCAGTCACGGGAGGAGGATTGCGACGTTGTTCTTCTCGCATTTTATCGCCCCATTCCAACCATTCGGTTATGTACTGACCGACTGCTTCTTTGTTGTGCAGGTAGTACAAAATGGTCGCATAAACTTGTTCGAGAGTGAGGGATGTATAAATATTAGCAATTTCTTCTGGAGTTCGAGCGCGAAACAGGTATTCATAGAGAATGGTTTCGATGCCAATGCGGGAACCTTTGAGGCGAATATCGTCAGGTCTTAGGAAGGTGAAATAGTCTTCTAGTTGCGTGGTTTGGTGGTTGGCTTCATGAGATTGCTTCTCTTTATTAATTTCTGTTACTTCGGGAACCAGCACAATTACTTCGGCTCGGCTGTTGCGATATAACTTGAGCGGTTCACCAACGCACAATTGTCCTCGATCGTCGATCGTTGCCATCACTTTAATTGCTTTCATACAATCTACCCGATTTACAGGAGCGATATCTGGTATGATTATATCATAACAAATCCGATGGTAATGCTTTTATAATTGATATTATAATTGACATTAACAGCCGATCGCACTAAAGCCATGACGCAAAATTTTGAAGCAAGCCAACTCTCGCTAAATGACGTTCGCCGCCTTCTAAAATTGGAAGAGCGAGAAGGAGATGCCTTCACCGATTTTTTCTCTCTGGAACCGCTGTCAGAATTAGAACAGCAGGAAATATTAAAAATTAGAACTGACTTTCGACGCTACTTATCCGCCGGAAAAGTTTCAGAAGAACTCGTTAAGTTTTTAGTGCTTTCACCGTTAATGAGATTAGCAGGATTTTTTGATATTCCGATCGTGCTGACAATGGAAGATAGCATCCCCATCGAGGTTGAGGATGGGGATACTTTAATTAAAGGGCGGTTGGATGTTTTAGCGGTAAATCAGCCGGATGCAGAACTCGCGGCTGCACAGTTTTGGATTTTGGTAGTCGAGGCGAAAAATAGTGCGATCGATCCTTGGGCCGGTTTGCCGCAATTGCTGACTTATGCTTATAAAAGTTTGCAGCAGCAATCGTCTGTTTGGGGATTGACGACGAATGGACGTAACTATCAGTTTGTGTATCTGACGCGCGGCAATCCTTGTACTTATCAGATTTTACCAGACTTGAGTTTGACTGACCGAGAGCGATCGCTCTTGTTGGCGCAAGTCTTGAAAGCTATTTGCAAGTTGCAAAATGTGCAGTTGCAGTTGGCTTAATCTCTGCGGTTAAAATCTGTGCTTGCTTGTACTGCCTAGACAGATATTCTGTAACATCGGGAGCAACCACTTTAGTCCCTAATCGCCCTCTCTCGTCGATCCCAACTGTTGTTAACTTTTGTTGGGGAACTGCTGGGAAAATTAGAAATCAAGATTTGTTAAAAAACTGCAAAAGCGAGTGACAAAAAGCCAATCATTCTCTAGAATAATAAACGGTTAAACCCTGCAACTGAAGGTAAGAAAATGTCTGAACTTAGACAAAATCTAATTACCAGAGATTGGGTAATCATCGCCACCGAACGGGCGACAAGACCGGATCAATTCGCTAACAAAAAAAAGTGGGCAGCAGAAGTGCCACCGCACCGCGCCGATTGCCCGTTTTGTGTGGGAAATGAGGAAGACGGAACCTTGGAAACTTGCCGTTTGGGCGATCGCACGGGCTGGAAAGTCCGGGCAATTCACAACAAATATCCCGCCCTCTCCCCGACAGCCAAATGGATGAGGATATCATCGGGAATTCACCGCACGATGGCGGGAATCGGCATTCACGAGGTAATTGTCGAACATCCGCGACACGATTTGACGACAGCTTTGTTGAGTGTTGAAGAAGTTGAAAACATACTTTTAGTATACCGCCAGCGCTATGTAGAAATTAGAAAAAATCCCCACATTGAAACAATTATTATCTTCAAAAATCACGGGGAAACTGCCGGAACTTCTCTCGAACACCCCCACTCGCAGATAGCAGCGACGCCCGTTGTACCCAGCCAATTTCGCAGCCGCATCGACGAAGCTATTAGATATTTTGACGACACGGGAGAATGTCTGTTTTGCCGCACTTTGGAAGATGAATTAGCGGCGAAGGAAAGAGTGATTTGTGAGAGTGAACATTTTGTGGCTTTTATTCCTTACGCGGCACTTTCACCGTTTCACACTTGGATCTTTCCGCGCCGGCATTCCTCTTCGTTTGATGAAATTACTGATGCGGAAATTACGGATCTTGCTGATACTTTGAAAACTGTACTGGCTAAGTTTTATTACGGATTGAACAATCCCGATTACAACTATAATATTCGATCGGTGCCGATCGCCCAACGGGCAACAAAATACTTTCACTGGTATATCGCCATTATTCCCAGAGTCACCAAGCAAGCTGGATTTGAGTTGGGCAGCGGGATGTTTATCAATACTGCTTTGCCCGAAGAAAGTGCCGCGTTTTTGCGATCGATCGAAATTCCTAGCGACAGTAATTTCTCCCCCATCTAAAGTATCCTACATCACAATAGGTCAAATTTACTTCAAATTGGGGTAGAAATGCACGCAGCTACTCTGAGTTACGAGTCTGCGTTGGGGGAGGAAACTGATATTATTTGAGATTTGAGATTTGAGATTAAAGAATTGGGAATAAAGGATGATCTAAGGGTTTAGATCACCGACCTAAAGTTGGATTCTTTTTTTAAACAGGTATAAATTACGCTCTAAAGTTATGAACGTACAAATACTTAGGGATTTTACCAAACTCACAATAAACTTTCGACATACTGCCAGCCGTCGTCGCTAAAAGTAGCTCTCAACATATCTCTAATTTTGGCATCGATCGATAATATCCCCTCACCCGAATCACCATTCTCGCCGATTTCGCAACTGTCTTCAGACAGATGTTCTTGGATGTGGGCCAGAGTATCGGCGAAATTAGCCAGAAAATAATGTTCGTGCACCCACGCTGTCGGATCTGGTATTGCTGCACTCCCAAAAGCTCGATCAACTAAATCTTTTTTTGCAACATCGTCAGTCTGGTTTTTCATGTTGAGTTCGATTTAGGTAGATTTCTTAACTTATCTCATTTTAAGCTTAATTGTCAACAGGAGCGCGATCCGGATCGACCACAGCAGTGACAAATTTGTGTAGTTTGTGCGATCGCGATCTTAATTTTTTTGTCGATCGCGTGTTATCATATTACCTCAAACTCGGTGGTCAATAATGTTCACATCGAGCAAAATACACTTGGGAATCATTCCGTGAACTCCTTTTTGAGGATTGTTGACAGCCTGCGTAATCCGAAAATTTACGATCAGGGAACACAAAACATAAGCATCTTCCTCTTTGAAACCTGCAAACTTTTGCAGCCAATAAACCGTCTGTTTTACCGCCATGTCAAACGCTTCATCTAATGTTTTACCGAATCCCATAATCACAATATGAGTGGGCGTTTCAGCAAACGGAAATATCAGAATAAAATCCTTGCGTAAGATGATTTGAATCGTCCCGTTCATCGAAGTTTCAATGGCAGTACCGTCAACTTCACCGTCTCCTTGTGCCGAATGTCCGTCGCCGATGGACAGTAAACCGCCACGCAGAAAAACAGGTAAAAATAACCGTGTTCCTGCTTGGAGTTCCTGATTGTCCATATTGCCGCCGTAGCGCGCTGGAGGAATAGAAGAACGGTTGATTTCTGCATTGGCAACGCCGATAATGCCAAAAAAAGGATGCAGGGGAATCCGAATGCCGCTACCTGTGGGAAATTCAGCATTTTTTTGCTCTAAATCTAGCGGAATAAACCGCAATTTAGGTTCTGAGAAATACTCAGGCAAAGCTCCCCATCCGGCGCGAATTGCATTAAATCCTACTGATAAACTCGGGTAAACATCCTCAATGTGAATTTCTAAAACGTCTCCCGGTTCGGCATTGTTAACATAAATCGGGCCTGTCAGCAAGTGGGGCCCTGGGCCAACTTTGCGGTTGGGGGGCAAATTCTGACAAATCTCTAAAAATTCGGGGGTGAGAAATTCGGGCGGGGCTTTGTCAGCAACATAATATCCTGAATAGGTTTCGATATCGATGCGATCGCCCGAATCTACCCTTAAAGCAGGTTTGATATTCGGAGAGAAACCGCCCAAGTGTACGGTTTTGCAGTTAGCCTTGAGAAGGTGGCGAGTCATGGGATTTTAGATTTTAGATTTTAGATTTTAGATTGAAGGAAGGGTGTTAAGAATGTTATATCGCAAGTCTCAAGCATTTTTGATAAAGATTTTTTTAATGAACCGCAGAGGGCGCAGAGGGCGGAGAGAAAGAGAAAGAGAAGGGAGAGTTCAGAAGATGTGAAAAAATGGTTGAAGTTTGTTAGATGTGAGATATTTTACTAATTTTTTAACTTTTTGATAACCTTGGTAGTTTAAAATTCCCAGTCGAGAATCTAAAATCGATGGCTGTTTTTTCTTCAGACTAATGACTAATGACTAATGACTAATGACTAATAACTTATGTTGACACCATTGCCCGATCAATTAGAAAATCATAGAGATTTGCCCCGCAATCCCTGGTTTTTTGGTGTTTTGATTTTGATTGTCCTACTGCTAGGTTTCATTATGCAATCTTACCTCAACGAACCTCAGCTTTTAACCGATCCGTTTCTGCAACTTCCAACAGCAAAATCGGTGCGAGTTGTCTGGTTCACCGAGTTTCCTGGTACTCGCAACACTGTTGCTTACGGCGAAAATTTGAGTCAAATTGCGGCTGCAAATACTACCAAGCTAAGCCGCACTCGCGAAGACCAAGACTCGCGCATTTCCGATGAAGTCAAACAAAGCATAATTGACAGCAATCCAATTGTCCGCAACATCTGGCGCCACGAAGCAGAAGTCCCCAATTTAATACCCGGTGTTCGCATTCCTTATCGAGTCACTAGCGAAAGGAAAGACGGCGCATCTGTCAGGAGCAAAATTTTCACTTTTTCTCCTACACCAGCAGCAGGAAGTGCGCTCAACATTCTTCTAACTTCCGACCATCAATTGATGCCTATGACAGCAGCAAATCTCCAGAAAGTAGCCGAAACAATTGGGAGAGTTGACGCGGTTTTCATGGCTGGGGATTTAATTAATATACCCGATCGCGCTTCTGAATGGTTTGACGACTACCAAGGCCGCGCCTTCTTTCCCGCGCTGCAAGGTCGGGCATTTTCCGCACTCGACAAAAACGGCATCAAAACCGTTTACAGCGGCGGCGAACTGATCCAACACGCGCCTTTATTTCCCGCCATTGGCAATCACGAAATCATGGGTAGGTATTCAAATAGCAGCACACTCTACAAGCAGTTTCACGATCCTTTTCCCCGCGCCACTGCCGAGAAAATATACGCTCAACGGGCTGCATCTTTGAATCCAAATAATGACCCTTCAGTGCGCGAAATCTGGCTGAAAAACAATACTTTTAATAGCGATACCTATGACGAAGTTTTCAATTTACCTGGTGGCAAAAATTACTATGCTGTGACTTTTGGGGACGTGCGGTTAGTAACTTTGTATGTTACGAATATCTGGCGGACTCCGAATTTAGATCCGGGTGCCAGAGGCAGGTATCGCGAACGGGACGAAGATTTTAATAATCCCGAAAAATGGGGATACGGACAGCATATTTTTGAGCCGATTGTCAAGGGCAGCGCTCAATATACTTGGCTGCAACAAGAGTTAAAGAGTTCGGAATTCCAGCAGGCAAAATATAAAATTGTGATGTTTCACCACCCGCCGCATTCTCTGGGTGACAATATTGTACCTGCTTATACCGATCCAGTGCAAATAGTCGATCGCGCTCTCGATGGCGAGACTAAAATGGTGCGTTACGAGTATCCGAAACAGCAAGATTATCTGATTCGGGATGTAGTGCCGCTACTAGAAACAGCGGGGGTGCAGTTGGTATTCTACGGACATTCGCACTTATGGAATCGGTTTGTAAGTTCCAGTGGAATGCACTTTTTGGAGACTTCTAATGTGGGCAACAGTTACGGTGCTTTTGCGGGGGAAAAGCGCCGATTTGTGCCGCCGGGATATCGGGAAGATTACAGCGCAATTGGAGACCCGAACGGATTGGAACCTGTGGTGCCGACTGTTGCGCCTTTGTTGGGAGAAGACGGGCGGCCGCTGCCGTATATTGATAGCAACGATATTACGGCTTTTACTATTTTTGATACGGGGGAGGGTACGGTTAGCAGCTACTATTTTGATACGCGGAAACCGGAGTCGCAAGTGGTGAAGTTTGATGAGTTTAAGTGCGAAAGGTAAGGGCACGGCATTGCCGTGTCCCTACAGATATCTGAGTCAACTGAGATGTTGCACTATTCTCAATTAGCTGTTTAGGAACGGGCAAGATGCCCGTTCCACAAAACTCAATTTTATTGTGGAACAGGCATCTTGCCTGTTCTTAACAATGGTGCAAGATGTAAGATTAAACCTTCTCTTTCGCAGGTGGAACCAAACCAGTTTTATTCAAACCCGCATCAATCTGCCTGAGCAATTTAAAATCATCTTCCGGTAAAGAATTAACAGACGAGTGTTTTTCCAGAAATGAGAATGCTTGCCGAAATTCACGCGGCCGGGAGTCGATCGCACTATCGAAGTGACAAGGTACAATCCTTTGAAAGTCCCAACTCGCCACTTGATCCACCCAATCGAGAGTTTCCCTCGGCGCGCGGTTGAGAATCAAAGTCTGCAAAATCGGCGCGACAAACAACCGCCCTCCTCCCCGCAAAGCCTCAAACGATCGCACCCAATCTCTTTTCCACTTGAACGGATACAACCCGAAATAAGCTTTCCTAGAGCGTTCTGGCGCTTTGCGTGCGCTGGCAAATACCTCCGACCACGGTGGCACTTCCAGCACGCTGGGGCTAAAATACATGGCAAATAAGGCGATTCTCTGCCACCCTTTGCGCCGATTTTCGTGGGTGTCAGCCACCGTCTCCGAGGCGCTGTCTTTGGCGTGAAATAGCAGGGGGTAAGAGTCGAGTTGGACGATCGCCGGCGGATTTTCGGGAATCGAAACTATGGAATCTGTTAGCATCAGCGTGCGCGATCGTCTGTGAAATAACGCAACTTCGGCAAATCTGCCCAAACCGAGGTCGAGGGGGCCGAGAATTGCCCAGTCAAATTGATCCGCTAACGGCGTGTTGCTGCTGTCAAACGGCAGTACAGAGGTGCGTTTCGCCGGCAAACCCAGCCAACTCAGCGGCAAATTCACCGGGAAACTCCACTGCTGCGGGGCGACAAACACCTGCGCTTCGGGAAAACACCTCGCAAAGGGGCCGACAAAAACTTTGTGCTCGATGCCCGAAACCGTTGTCAGCAGGATGTACTTCACCTCGCCGTGCTCTGCTACTAACTCTTTTACCAAGCGGATGCACTCAGGAGTCGGTGCAACCGGGGCGTAGACGAGAAGGCCTTCGGGTTCTAGTTTAATTACTGTCATCCGAATCGGGACGATCACGTAAAAAATGCCTTGTAGCTGGTCAAAAGTCCAGATTGTGTCCTTGACTATTTCCTTGCGGATGGTGCGCCGCTTGCTGTAGGGATAGAGGGGGACAACTGGCCAAAATGCCCAAGAATAGTCCCGATAATCAATCTGTGCTGATGTTGGTATGCCTTCGCCCTCTGCCACTGGTGCGACTCCTTGCCGATTTTTTTGTACGTGCGTGCGATCGAACTGTTTTTATCTTATTTCACTCCTGTTGCGCGGATTCGAGGAGTTGAAAACGGGTTTCACCAGGCCTGGGTGCGAGAACTATTAAACCAACTGTTCAGGATCAATGCCTAGTTCCCGCAACCGCGCCGCTAGTCTTTCCTCTCGCTGTTGAGATTCTGTCAGTTGCTGTTGAGATTCTGTCAGTTGCTGTTGAGCTTCAATTACTTGCTGTTGAGATTCAATCAGTTGCCGTTCCGCCGCCGTCGCCCTTTCACCCGGACTCAAAATCAACCCTCCTTGGGCCGTAAACCACCGCAACCACAACCGATTCATACTCTTATAAGTGCCTTGCCACCAACCTAAACTCAACTGCAACTCAGGAATAAATAACCGCCCATCAATTAATTCTGCCGGTTCATAGTGGCCTCCTACAAGATGAAAAGCTCGCAATTCATCCGTGTAGCGACTGAAAATAAAATAGTAAGGAATCCGCAAAATTTGTTCATAAACTTGCCACTTAGTCGGCGGTTCCCCAGCTTGCTGAACAGTCCGCCCTAAATCTTCATCTTCAGTGCCCGGCGATAGCAATTCCACCACCACAAACGGATTTACCCGTTCTTGCCAAACTACATAACTCAAACGCATATCGCGCCCTTGATAAAGCCTTGGCACACCCACCGCAGCAAACCAATCCGGGCGTTTATGCCAGCGCGGTTGTGTTGCATCGTAATACAAATTTAGGTCACTGGCTGTAAAGACTTGTTCCGCATCCCATCCCGGCGGCAAAAAGGTGAATTCCAAGAGTTGCGGCTGATCTAAATGAAATGTATCGGGCAAACCGGGCTCCTTTGGGTCTTCGCTAGGTAAATCATACATTGTTGGCAAACTCTGCCGGGGGTCTAGAGGCGGTTCAGCTTGAGCAGGCGGGTAAGTCGGGAATGTCATAATGAATTCTGAGGTTGCTTATCCTGATATGATTATAGCCTTGTGAGAATGTCTTGCATTTCCAAAGAATTCCCATTAACTCTCAATCTCAAATCTCAAATCAAACCTCCAAAATCGATATGACTCAAAACTACCGCATCACTCTTTTACCAGGAGACGGCATCGGCCCTGAAATTATCGCTGTGGCGGTAGATGTCCTGAAACTTGTCGGCAAACAATTGGACATCGGCTTTGAATTTCAAGAAGCTTTAATGGGCGGTGCTGCTATTGACGCAACAGGCAATCCGCTGCCAGAAGAAACACTGGAAAAATGCCGCAACTGCGATGCAGTATTGTTAGCAGCAATTGGCGGTTACAAGTGGGATAATTTGCCCCGCGAACAGCGCCCGGAAACGGGATTATTAGGACTGCGCGCCGGATTGGGATTGTTTGCCAATTTGCGGCCGGCGACTATTTTACCGCAATTGGTTGATGCTTCTAGTTTGAAACGGGAAGTTGTCGAAGGCGTGGATATTATGGTAATCCGCGAACTCACAGGCGGCATTTATTTCGGCAAACCGAAAGGTATTTTTGAGACGGAAACAGGCGAAAAACGCGGCGTTAATACGATGGCTTACACCGAGTCAGAAATTGACAGAATCGGGCGAGTTGCTTTTGAGACTGCCAGGAAGCGGGGGAAAAGGCTGTGTTCCGTTGATAAAGCGAATGTTTTGGACGTTTCCCAACTGTGGCGCGATCGTATTATTGCCCTTTCTTCAGAATACCCTGATGTCGAACTTTCTCACCTCTACGTTGACAACGCAGCCATGCAGTTAATTCGCTGGCCGAAACAGTTCGATACAATTGTCACGGGCAATTTATTCGGCGACATTCTTTCCGATGCGGCGGCGATGCTAACTGGTAGTATTGGAATGCTGCCTTCTGCTAGTTTGGGAGCAAACGGGCCGGGAGTTTTTGAACCCGTGCACGGTTCCGCACCAGACATCGCCGGACAAGATAAAGCCAATCCCATCGCCCAAGTTTTGAGTGCGGCAATGATGCTGCGCTACGCCTTAAATCAGCCGGAAGCTGCTAATAAAATTGAGCAAGCAGTTGTCGAAGTTTTGGATCGAGGTTATCGCACTGGTGATATCATGTCGGAAGGCATGAAAATCGTCGGCTGTCGGGCAATGGGCGATGCTTTAATTGAAGTTTTGCAAGGTTGATTTATTTACCTTTACTCGTTCCCAGGCTCTGCCTGGTAACGCCTTTCAGGAGGCTCTGCCTCCATTAAAACAAGGCAAATGAGACATAGATAAAGGAGGCAGAGCCTCCGGGTATTAATTACCAGGCAGAGCCTGGTAACTAGATATTTTATACTTTAATGTTCCGCAGTCAAAAGATGGAATTGCTCGGTATCGATGCGATTTGCTTGATACAAAGTTTGAGCTATTTCCGAAAGCGCTAACACAGAATGGGCGCGATAACCGTTGGCCTGCATCTTATCTTTGACTCCCTGTTCGTGGTCGATTAATACCACAATATCTTCCACATTCAACCCAGCCGATTTTAACTTAGCCGCGCCTTCCATCACGCTTTTGCCACTAATCAAAATATCATCGACTACGACAATCGTTTCTCCTGCCTGAAAATGCCCCTCAATTAATTTTCCCGCCCCGTAAGTTTTCACCTCTTTGCGCGGGAAAATCATCGGGCGTTCCATCCGCAATGCTAAACCCGTTGCTGTGGGTAAAGAACCGTAGGGAATTCCTGCAATGCGATCGAATTTTAAATCCTTGAGAATGTCTGCATAAGCGCTGACAATTTGATGGAAAATCTGCGGAATAGAAATTATTTTCCGCAAGTCGATGTAATATGGAAATACGGCTCCCGATGCTTGTACGTGGTCGCCAAAAACTACGCAGCCGATGTCATAAAGTTGCAAGATTAAATCGCGGTGAGGTTCCTGTTGCAAAAAGCAAACATCGGGCAGCCACAATTCGCAAGTGGGGCTACCTTCGATCGCCCGCAGCCTCTGTTTATTAATACTATCCCGCAATTTCTCAATTTCTCGGCGCGGCTCTTTCTCGGCTAATAAACTCGGAGGGACTGGCAGCAGCAAATCTTCACCATTCTTGCTTAAACCGGCCGCCAGCAGTTGTGCGAGGTCGTTTTCTTCTGTGAGGTCATTTTCTACCGCGATGTCTCCTTCGACTAAAATTAAGCGTTCAGGAGCTTCTTTGCGGATGCGGGCTAACATATCCGGCAATACTCCTACTTCTAAACCGACTTTTTCGGGAGTTCCCCAAGTTTGAGAGAGTCGGACTAATTGCAAATAAAAAGGGTTGTTTGGCGTCGGGTATTCTTGCACAGCCTCGGCTGAGGGGTTGGCGGTGGCACAGAGGACAAAAACAGTTTTTCCAGCGTATAACAAAAAAGGCGCTACTTGGTCGAATCCGGCATAGGGACTTAAGGTAATAGCGTCAACTCGCCAGTCTTGAAATACAATTTTGGCAAACACTGCGCTGGTATTTAAATCGCAGTGTTTGGCATCTAAAATTACTGGCAGGTGAGGGGGAATAATTGTTAAAATTTCTTGCAGCAATGCCCAACCGGGAATACCGAGAGATTGGTAAAAACCGAGGGTGATTTTGCAGGCACAGATTAAATCGGCTGTTTGGTCGATCGCACATTTCAGCTTTGACAACAAATCAGTTACAAAAATTTGAGTCTCTTCCCCTGTCATCGAAACCTGCGGCGGCAAGGTTTCCGGGTCGGGGTCGAGGGCTAAATAAAGCAAACTTTGATTGCTTTCAACAGCCGCTAACAGTTTATCGAAAAAGTTGGTTCGATCCGTCATAGTGTGTTATGGAGGTAAGGGAAATTAAAAAAATTGCAGGTCAAAGTGGGATTGGTGTTGTGCCGGAAGAAACCGATCCCCGTTGAAATTGAAATTAAGAATCTTTTAAGATTGTAGAATGTAAAGAGCAGGAAATCTGTAACTTTGGGAGCAGTTTCATGAGGAATGATTTTCGGGTTGGCTACACCAGTGATTGCACCTAACCCGCAGCAAATCAATTAGTTGCGGTAAACTAACCAGTGTCCTGGCGGCGATTTGATCGGCATTCGCCTGCGGTACGCGAGTTTAGCAAATGCGAATTTGCAAGGGGCAAATTTGAGCGGGGCTTCTTGGCGGCAAGCTAATTTACAAGGCGCTAATTTTACTCAAGCTAATTTAATCCAGAGCCCGTTTGAGGGGGTTAATCTAAAAAATGCTACCGTTGCAGGTGTTATTTGGGTTGAGGGTAGTATTAAATAGAAGCAGAAGCTAAAGCAATGCCCGCCTTAGATTAGGGATAGTAATAAATGATCGGTACGATCGACTTTACGATTTGGGACGAGTTGCTGCAACGCTACGTTGACGATTTGGGCCGCGTCAATTATCGGGGCTGGAAAGCTGAGGGGGCAGATGTTTTGAGGGCGTGGCTGGAAAGTTTGGCGGATGTGGATTTGGCGGATGGTACTGATGCGGATGCGCGGCTGGCGTTGTGGCTGAATGCGTATAATGCGATCGCAATTTCTCAAGTTCTGGAAGTATATCCGATCGCGTCGATCCGTCCCAAAGTTTTGGGAATTCCCAACTGGCTGAGTTTTTTGGATTTTTTCACTCGTTCAAATACGATTATTGGCGGCAAAAAGTACAGTCTCAATCAAATCGAACACGCAATTTTGCGGCCGGAATTTGCGGAACCGCGCATCCATTTTGCATTAGTTTGCGCTTCAGTCGGGTGCCCGCTGCTGCGCCGGGGGGCTTATTTCCCGGAGTCGGTACGGACTCAACTAGAAGCGGATGCCAGCCGTTTTATTCACAATCCTGATAAGGTGCGATATGATGCCGAGAAAAAGACGCTTTATTTGAGCAAGATTTTTAAGTGGTACGGCGAGGATTTTGTAAAAGCGGCGGGTTCGGTGGCTGACTATGTGGGCGGTTATTTGGGGCCGGAGGCGGCTGTGGGTGATGGATGGGCGATCGTTTTTTTGCCTTACGACTGGAATTTGAATCGGGTTGATGGATAAAATTTGCGCCTAGGGGTAGGTGTTTTTTTGAGGGGGTAATTTTTTTCGGCTGTCGTTACCCCTTCAAATTGCCAGATTCAACAGGGCGATCGGATGACACCGAGGCGATCGACTGTGACCAGGTGAGAGGCGATCGGACGGCTGGCACTGGCAAGTGTGAAAAATGCACCATTTAGGGCGGTCTAGAGGGTTTTGGGGCGATCGGCTCGCGGGCACGGCTGGCACGGTCGCAGCGGTGGCACTGTCGCACCGTCTAGCTTTTGTGCGTCAAACCTTCAGATGTAAATGGTTGACGTTTTTTTAAAATTTTGTACAATGTATTTAATTAACTTATTCTGAAAAAATTATGACGCAAGAAAATACACCTGTTTCAGTCGAAGAAAAAATCCAGATATCATCAGATTCAGACAAGTTGTTAATTTATCTGATAGATACTGCGGATAAATTTGCAGGTCAGGTAGACATAGACATTACACTTTCTGTTCAAGGTTTAAGTGTTAGTGGGGTGGTGATTAGTGAGAAATTGTATTTTGAGGGTATATATAATGACCTGAAATTATCTTTTTCTAGTTCTGATATATTAGAAAAAGAGGCTCAAATATTCTTAGAAAATCATCAATCCTTTGCAGCAAAATTGTCAGGCGATCGGGAAGTGAAAAGCCAATTAAAAAACATAGAATACATACATTTAAAAAATGTTGCTTTTTATAATGGCAATTGTTTAACTCCTAAAAACGCTAATAATTTATTAATTCCAAATCATAGAGGAGGTTATTGGAGAGGACATTTAAACCGTGTAGATGGTTTTTGCATAGGAAATTTAACTGAACATAAGTAGTTTAAAGTTCTATACAAAACTCGTTGCAATTTAATTGTGACGGGTTTTGTATAGTGTACTTGATATGTAAAGGGTAGACAAAACTTTGCAGTGGTTTGATGTTATAAATCAGAAAATTACATTATGAGAAAGCCACCTTACTACTATTTAAAAAATATTAGCCGCCGCTGGCACACTGAAATTAAGAAACTTGATGATAATGATCAGCTAATAATACTTTCACCTTACTTGACATCAAAAACAGCAGAAGGAATTTTAAGAGAGTCACAAGTTGCTAATTGTGAGGTATACACAATCTTTTCAGTTCGTAATTTTGTTTCTGGTGCTTCTTCATTAAAAACATTAAAAATTTTACATCAATGTGGTTGTAAACTTTATCATTTAGAAAGACTTCATGCGAAAATGATTATTGCTCCTGGTAGGTTTGCCACTATAGGAAGCCAGAATTTAACGAGAAATGGTGTGAAAAACAAAGAAGCTAGTGTAATAACTTTTGATAAAGAAGAAGTAAAAAAGATTATGGAAATGCTTGATAGTAGTTGGTTGAAAGGATGTAAACCTATCACTACTGAAATGTTGAATGAGCTTGAAGGTAAAATAACTAATTTAAGAAAAAAGTTTAGTTTGATAAATCGAGAAATAAACAAAGAAATAAGTACATTAGAAGATGAACTTTGGAGTAATGAAGACGAACGTATTGAGAATAAATTATTAGCAGAAGAAGCAGCAGAAAAACAGAGACAACTAGAAGAACAGAAACAACGAGAAGAACAG